>JAUQYZ010000120.1 GCA_030587475.1 Candidatus Sigynarchaeum calidifontis | reverse complement strand
CCGCCGCATCCTCTATCAACTTGTCGATCACGTCTTTCTTTTCAATTTTTTTCCCGGTGGAAGATAAGCGGGCAAGCAATCGTTCTAACAAGCGCTCGTGCTCGTCATCGATGTGGATGGTATTCATGCGTATCACTATGTCCATCAAATGTGATAATTTATGTTTCACTAAGAGCAACTCATTAAATAATCCATCGGGCTCGACATAATTCTCACGTTCCTTTTTTACCCGTCCATCGAACACGAGGGGCCTCGGGAACCCGCACGCGCCCCGTGCACCCGTCGACGCGTGGTGCCGGCAAGCGAGCAGTATTCTTGCGGTTCGACCGAAAAGGCAAAAAGGAGGCAAGCGGAAGTCATCGCGTGAACCTCCAATGATCCAAGCGGCGACTACCGGCCTCCAGGACGATCCTTCGTCCATGGCGTTAAAAGTCTTGTCGAGTATCAAGGAGTTATTCGAAACCCAGACCCGCCGCGATGCGGTCGTGGAACGCGAGCCCGGCACGCTGGACAAGGTCGTGCTGCAGGAGCTCGCATCGGCAATGCTGGGCACGGGGCACGAGCCCGCGGCAGCGATGTTGGACATGATGCAAGCCGTGCTACACGAGAGCTTGAACGAGATCTTGGCCGAACCGGATCCCATCCGGATCTGCTCGTGCATGGTGAAAATCTGGTTTTCGTGAAACCGGATGAAAATCGCGATAAAATCATGGAGATTCTATCCACGATGGATAGAGAAGCCGCCAAGGAGGTCATGGCTAAGAAACGGAAGCCAAGAACGTCTATATCAATCATCATGCACGTTGGTGCTAAATGGAAGGAAAAGATCGCCCGGTTGCGCGCAAAGCTATCGGATTTAAGGAGAGCAAAAACTTACCTATCTTAAGTAAAAAAATAGGGGTATCACTTTTGGTCAGGTATCTATATTTGTGATTCTTGCTCACCTTCTCTCTTCTTGGAGCTCTTTAAACGTACTTGCAGATCTCTTGCACGTTTCGAATACCAGATCAAGAGCTCGCCGGCGTCCTTGGGCTCGAAATACTCGCCGCCGCAACTGGAGGCCGCGGCGGTCATCCGTGGCGCGTCCGTCTGTCCCAAACCGATCACGTAAAAGACGACATTCTGGTTCTTCGCGATCTCTTGCACCGCGACCTCGAAGTTGTTGCCATCGGTCGGCGCGCCGTCGGTCAGCAAGATCATCATGATGGGCTTGGCCTGCTCCTCGCCCCCTTCCGCGTCCAGAAACTTGTAGATGAGCTCTTGCGCGGTGAGCATGGCCTGGCCCATCGACGTGGCCTGGCCATAGGCGTTCCCGATCTGGTCGACAATCATTTTCGCGGTATTTTCTAACACGTTTTTCTCGCCCGAAGAGCCTTCCATCCATGGCTTGCCGCCGAAATCGAGCGCTTCGGCCGTGTCCGCGAACCGGACGATCGAGACCTTTTCACCGAAACCACGGCCAACCTTCTCCGCGAGGAACAAGATCGCCGCGAAGGCCGCGCCGATGCGCCGCGGGACGCTGGTTCCCTCCTTGAATTGCTTGAGAAAATCCTGGATCTCCTTGGCGCCCATCGCCGCCTTGATGCCCTCGATGGCGGGGCCGATCTTGGCCACCAACAGGTCACGCGCCATCATGGAACGCGAGATGTCGATGATCAAGATAGCGTTGAAGGTCACGAGCCCCTCGGGCTTGAGCAGGATATTGGTCGTGGGCTTGAACTCGGCGAGCACGTCTCCCGACAGGTCGGGCTTCGAGTCGAGAATCTTGATCAGCGCGCCCGCTTGCTTCCAGCGCAGCTTCAAGTCCTTGAAGACGATGTAATTGGCGAGCCATGACTTTAAGTTGCCGACGTACCGCCGCGCCTTGGAGAGCACCTCCCAGACCTGGTCGCCGGTGATCGGGTTGATGCCGATGGTGGCTTCCTGGATGGCGATGATTTTCCGCTTGTTGATGCGGATCTCCACCTGGTCGGAGCCGATGCCCGACGCCTCGTAGATCTCCGAGTCGATCTTGATCACGTTCTCGGGCAGCTCGGGGTCGATCTTGACCTTGGCCGCACCGAACGAGCCCGTCAGCGGGTCCTCGAAGCTCATGACCTCGTTCGTGGACCGGCCACCGAGGTTGAGCGACAGCGACAAGCGGGGGCCGATCGCGCACATGCCGCCGAAATCGTCCATGGTCTTGACGTTGACCGTCATGACCTCGCGCTTCTCGATAGGCGGTTCCGCGGACGAGACGACCACGTCGTCCTTCTCCACGATGTTGGCCGCGTCGTACGCATCTTGCGTCATGCCGATGTACCTGTCCTCGATGGAGCCTGCCTTGATGCGTCCCGCGCCGGTGCCGCGGGTCTTGTGATCCTCGATCTCGATCATCATGCCCTCGTAGAGCCCGAGCGCCTCCACGTTGCGCGGCGAGAGCATGAACTTGTCGCCGAGCGTGTTGTCGACGCGCGGCGTAAGCACGATGCCGTTCTTTTTTTGCGCGAGAGCGGATATGTCGATCATGTCCGGGTACTTGGGGCGCGACGAGCCTTCCCACCAGACGCCCTTCCCGTTCTGGTCGAGGGGCTGGTTGAACTCATCCTGGCCATAGATGGCGAAACCCTTGTCGTCGACGACCGGCACGCCGAACGAGTCCGTCAAGTTCGGCGGGAACGGGCCTTTTTCCGGCTGCTTCTCGACCTCGATCTCCATCCACTGCGTCGACTCGAAGGCTTGCCCCGCGGAATCCATCGCGTACCAGCCCGAAGGGTCCATGCCGTAGACGGGATTGTTGCTCGCATCGACGATTTCCATGCCATAAGAGTCGACCTGATTTGGAACGAGCACTTGCACCTTTTCCTTGGGGGGGCCCGCGGGCGCCGCGGCGCCCTTCTTTGGCACCTTCGTCTCCACGGTTTTCTCGAGGTACTGGGCTTGCTGGAAGGGCTGGCCGGTCGAATCGAGCGGGTAGCCCATGTCGTCCGCCCCGAAGACGCAGTTGGCATCGCCGTCGACTATCATTACCCCATTATGATCGACCTGGTTTGGCACGAGCACCCATTGCGTCTCCGTGCGTATCTCGAACTCTTCTTGTGCAGGAACTGCCGGGGCAGGTGGCTTCGGCATCGCCGGCGCCGCGGCCGGGGCCGGGGCCATGGATGGCGGCCGGGGGATCGAGGGCGCCATCGATGGAGGTTTCGGGATCGCCGGCGCGCCGGGGCTCATGGACGGGGGCTTGGGGATCGCCGGCACGCCGGGGGCCATGGATGGTGGCTTCGGGACCGCGGGAGCCCCCATGGATGGTGCTCTTGGAACAGCCGGAGCCCCCATGGCTGGCATGCCAGGCATGGCAGGCGCGGCCGGGGGTTTCGGGAGAGGAGGCATGCCGGGCATCGCCGGAACCTTCGGGACAGGGGGCACGCCGGGCATGGATGGCATCTTCGGGACACCAGGCACGCCAGGGGCAGGCGGAGGGCCCATCATGCCTGGCGGTATCGGCACGGGTGGCGCCGCGCCGGGAATCCGGGGCGGCCCAGCTGCCATGCCTGGTGCCGGGCCGGGCTTTGCGGGCCTCGATGGCCTTGCAGCCGCCGTGCCGGGCGACGCGGGGGTGACCGCGAGTTCCATTGATTTAAAACCGAGTATTTCCGGCAAGTTCTCGTCGATCTGGACGACGAAATCGAACAGACTCTCGTTGATGTGTGCCACGAGCGTCGTGTTAAAGCCTTCCTCGGGGATGCTTACCTGGACGAGATCGCCATCACGAATCCCTAATGTCTCCGCACTGATGCTTGAAATATAAATGTCGTCGCCGACGTTTTCTTTCGTCTCGACAAAAAGCTTCAATTCATGGGACATTGCTATCATTTCAAGATTTTTTGATTTTATTTGGCGTTCGGCCAATGATTACATGATCGGCCCGATTTCTTGCAACCGTCCAGAGTAACGCCGGTTGCAAGTTTATGAAGTGTTATATGAAGCTAGATCGCCACTTGATCTATTAAAACATGCTATGTTGATAATACGGATTAAAAGGTAGATCGCTTACCATTTATTTTTGTCTTACCGACATATTTACGTTTTTTTCGCCTGGCTCCACATCGTTCATCTTGTTTACGACCGAAAACTTCAAATTCTTCAAGAACACATGTCATGGCATGAATATTGGTGGAGATCAAGCAGTGATCGTCGAATACACGAGCGTTTCGGATAAGGACTTCAAGCCCATCAATTGTATCGCCTGCGGGCACGATACACTCGCTTGCTGTAAT
>JAUQYZ010000119.1 GCA_030587475.1 Candidatus Sigynarchaeum calidifontis | reverse complement strand
CCGCCGCCGTAGCCGCCACCGCCGTAGCCGCCACGACCGCCGCCATAGCCTCCGCGGTCGTCGTCATCACCATAGCCCCCACCATAACTGCGACGTTCCGGTCGTTCTTTCGGGGGTGCAGCCTTCGTCACGACTACGTTCTTGGCCTCTTGTCCCTTCTGGCCTTCCGCGATTTCAAACGCTACTTCATCACCGTCGTTCAGAGTTGCGAACGCACCTTCCTCGACCTTGATGTTCGAAAAGTGAACGAATACGTCCTTCTCTTGACCCGGCACAGTAATAAAGCCGAATCCTTTCTTGGAATTGAACCATTTTACCGTTCCATCTACCATTGATACCACATCTACTTCTTAATCTTCGCCCTAGGCTATTAATGTCGGCCCTTCGTCTCCCGGCGTGGAATTGCTGGTCGAGTTCTAGTCGCTCGTCGAAATAATGAACTTCATACCCAACTGGATTATCCTCACTATGAGAAACGCGGCTAAATTTAGAAGGAGAATGGTCATTAAAGAACTATGCGGTCAATCTTGTAATCATATAATCTTAGTCCTTACAACGCCGCATGGCGTATATAATCCGTCCGTCCATGGCACCTGACGCCCACCAATCCCCATCCGGTGAGAACGCCACAGAATTCACTCCATCAGGGTGTTCTAAAAAGGTCTTTAATACATTCGGCGATTTCACGATAGATATACGTGCAGCGCAGTCCTCAGCAGCGAATGCTAGCAGACGTCCATCGGGCGAGAAACTCACCGAAGTGATCACGCGATTTCCATAAGCGTTTCTTTCGGCGATCTTTCCTTCAATAATCCCCCTATGCGTTGATATGTCTACGCGTGCTTTCCGCACAACGCCGCTCTTGATCTCTTTCTTCGATGCTTCCTCAACCACGCTAATCTTATCTAAATTCCTAAAATCTATCAAAACGGTTCGGGCATGTGCATCAAATACCGGAACTTGTGCCAACTCGCATGCTAGTCACGTTGGAAACGCGGCCATGTTGAAAAAGAAAAACAAGGTAATTAACCATTCGGGTGTAACATAAAGATCTTGCTGCAAAGCACACGTTCAACATGCCCTATTCGACGCTGTTCCAGTAGCACATGATGGAATATCTATCTGGAACATTAATTGTGCAAGCGAGATCGTCTATCGAGTTGGCGCGCACCTCGCGGACGCGCTGCATTATAGAGGAATTCATGGAGTGGAGCCTTTTTTGAGCCCATACCTTCGCTGGAACCAACCAGGCATCGTCCATCCCACATACAAGGAGATCGCAGAAAAAACGTTCAAGATCCATTGTGCAGAGAGCGCGATTGCATAGCCAATAATATTCGAGATGAGGAGCGTGGCGACCGTGTCGCACAGTATCGTGATCAAGGCGATGACCAGCCCCAACCCGATCACTTGGAACCCGCGGGAGAAGAGCCTTTCTCCGAGCCGGGAAGAGACCTTGAAGGCCGACAACGAGATTCCCACCAGGGTGGGCACTACATATGCGGCCAGGAGCAAGCCATACTCGGTTTTCAGAATGATGGCCGGATAATCCCCGCCTATGCTATCCGGAAATGCTTCTATGTAGCTAGAATCGGTTACTCCCAATATCACGGCAAGGAAAATTCCCAGGGCGATATATAAAACGTAAATCCTCGTCTTTCCCGCGAAGAAAGCCTTCCTGGCAAACATGAAGAGGAATATCACCGCTAAAATCATCGAACCGTACATTATCACTTGAAGCACGTACGCCATGCCCAGGTTCATCCCTGCAAACAGATATATCTGCGAAGCAAAGAAAAAGAGCATCGACCACGAGAAAGTGGCGAGCGCAACATATATTGTTGCCTTCTGGGGCTTTATCTTGTTCCGCTTGAACAAGAGCACTGATATATATGCCGCGATCACGCAAGCCGCCAATGCCAGTATCGCTGCAGCCTGGGCTGTAGTGGATGATGCCAATCTTTCATCTATCCGGCGATGACTTGCATCATTTTCTAACCAAGCACATAAATACCTACCCATCCCATAACCCCCATCTCGCTGCTTACTTCCACGAACGAGTAAGATGCGAACCGTATCAACATCCCCACGGCCACATGCCAAGGTGGAGGGCGCCCGTTATCGCCCGCTTGCTTTTCTTGACTGCTCGACAAGCCTTAGAATGGGTAAACCTGGCCTTGATGTCCAAGTGTGACCATGCTCGAAATAGAGGTCACCGAAGTAGGGGAAAGGGATAGCCTTTAATCGTGGTGACGTACATCAAGACCTATGGGAAAACGTGGCAAACGCAAGCATGTGGGCTGGTCGGCACCGGCGTGGGGTGAGTTCACCGGCAAGGTCTGGGACGGCGATTCGGACGATGCACGCATCCTGGTTGACGCTTGGGTCGAGAGGGCATTAGGCGTGCTTCAGAACATGTGGTTCACGCCATCTACTCCACAAGCGGCCGAAGAACCGATTTCAAAAGACTTTTTCGTCAAGGAGGTCGATTTCATCGGTGAGTTACTTTCAAGGCACCTCAACAAGCCACCCAACGCGTGCAAGGGTCTCTTCATCCTGTGCGTCGCGGCCGAGCTGGGCGACGATGCTATGTACCTCATGAAGGCGGAGGACCTGCCGAGGATCATCAACGGGAGCTTAAAGGACCGCTTGAAGGCGCTGAAGGTCGGCGACGTCGAAAAAATCGTCCAGGATATCATATCTCGCATCGCGATTCAGTCATGCCACGATCATCCCTAGTCAATGCCTCGTACCTGGCTCATTCCGCGCCGTCCCAGCAATACGTGCACAGTTTTTCCTTCGGCAGGCCGATGGTGCGGACGAGGTCATCGAGCCGCTGGTATTTCAGCGACGTGAGATGGAGTTGTTTCCGGATGCTCTCGATCATTGCCTTGTACTTGTCCGAATCCGGGTTCGCGAATGCTTTCAAGTCGCCACCATCTCCCCCGAGCTCCTTGATTGCCTGACGCGCGGCCAGGTCGAGGTCAGACTTGGATCGCGAGTAGTTCAAGAACTTACACCCGTACACGAGCGGCGGGCACGCCGGCCGCATGTGCACCTCCTTCGCGCCGAGCGTGTAGAGCTGCTGTATCGTGTCGCGCAGCTGCGTTCCCCGAACGATCGAATCCTCGCAGAACAGCATTCGCTTCCCCTCGATGAACTCCTTTATCGGCAGGAGTTTCATGCGCGCCACGAGGTTCCGGTGGTTCTGATCTTGCGGCATAAAGCTGCGCGGCCACGTCGGCGTGTATTTCACGAATGGCCGCATGAACGGCACCTTCGCCTCGTTCGCGTACCCGATCCCGTGCCCCGTGCCCGAATCGGGGATCCCGGTGACCAAATCGATGTCGATACCCTTCTCGTGCCGCGCCAGGCACGCCCCGCACTTGTAACGGACGGCCTCCGTGTTGATGCCCTCGTAGTTCGACGAGGGATACCCGTAGTAGACCCACATGAACGCGCAGATCTGGAGCCTGGGCTCGGGTTCCTTGAGGACATCGAAGCCATCCTCCGTGATCTTGACGATCTCGCCCGGGCCAAGGTCGCGGACGTATTCATAGCCGAGGTTCGGGAAAGCGCAAGTTTCCATGGTCACGGCGTGCGCGCCGAGCTTTTTACCGAGGATCAGCGGCGTGCGGCCGAGCCGGTCGCGGGCAGCATAGACCCCGTCGCTCGTTAGCAAGAGCATGGTGCACGAGCCGTCGATCAACTCCTGCGCCCGCTTGATGCCGTCGACGAATTTTTCCCCCTGGCATATGAGCTTGGCGACCATCTCGGTCGGGTTGATCGTGTCTCCCGACATCTCGGAGAAGTGCGATCCCTTGCGGAACAAGTCGCTGGCGAGCTGGTCGAGGTTGTTGATGCGACCGACGGTCGCGATGGCGAACGTGCCGAGATGCGAGCCGATGATCAGCGGCTGGTCATCCGTGTCGCTGATGACGCCTATACCCTTGTGCCCGTGCATCTTGGTGATGTCATCCTCGAATTTCGACCGGAACTGGCTGTTCGTGATGTCGTGGATGAACCGCTTGAAGCCCACCGAGTTGATGCAAACCAGGCCACCACGGTACGTCCCCAGGTGCGAGTGGTAGTCCGTGCCGTAGAAAATATCGGAGACACAATCGCCGCGAGATGCAACGCCGAAAAGGCCACCCATTTCGATCAACCATGTGGTGATAGAATGGAAAGACGAGGGACAAGCTAAGATCTGAAGCGACGCATAAAACCATCGTTATTAACTCATTAACCTCGCACCTCGCGACGTTCGAGGGATCGGGACCCTTGCTTGATCCCCCCTCAAGCGCCAAGTTTGCCCCCGAGATGGTACGGGGGTAATGTATATTAACTCGGGGTGAGGATGATAAGATGCAATATCACTACTGGTGAAAGTCAAATGTCATATATTCCAAAATATATATTGAAACGCCTGGTTCCGGCGAACGCTTTCTTTACCGTCGACAAGAATGGAGACGGTAAGGCGGATGCCATCGGATTCTACATCGTGAACGTCATTAGTCCCCTGTCGCTCCCCGCTGACATCCCGAAAGATCCGCAAGAGCTCGCGAAGCTCGCCGGCGTGAGCGATCTCAATTCGCTCATAACCGTGACGCTGGACGGCGTCGACCTCAAGTTCGACTTCAACAAGCTCGAGCTGCGGTACGAGGACAAGAGCGTCAAGATGGGCAACCTCGCGGATGCCGCCGGGATAACCATCCCCGTCGGCGCCAAGGTCGTCGTCATCTACGAATACCCTGAGACGGAATACCCGCCCGGCATAAAAATGGTCGGCGAGCACGAGCTCACGGTAAAATACAACGTGGCGGGTCAATCTGGCGAATTGAGCGTGAAGCGCGAGGTCACGAGCGACCGCGTGTGCTTGAAGTACCCGCCGGATGTGAACACGTTCAAGTAGGATCCTGGGCGGCAAGATTTGTCCACATTTTTATTAATTCGTTGCGACTGTAGGCGCTTGTTAGTCCAAACTGAATACCGAGGAGGCTATCATAAAAAAACGTATTTGGATAGTCACCGGCACGAGCTTGCTTATCGCATGCTTGCTGATGCAAAACGTGCAGGCGACCTCTTCATCGGTGGGTTTCTCCGCGGGTAACAGAGTCGTGTGGCGTTGGACGAGTTATTCATACAACACAGATCTGACGGTGAACAGCACGACGATCCGGTACAAGCTGATGAACGTCACAGGAATTATGGATGGCGTGATCTTTCTTGAAGTGATAGAGACCAAGACAATCATCAACAAAATAGATGTTCAAGCACGGGTCAAAAAAGCTGACCTGAAATCATTCTGCCCGGCCACTGAAAACGGTCACTTGTCCAATTTTTCTTTTTAATTAGACCAAGTGGTCGGGAACGTGCATCACCGTGGAATACTCGGCCCCGCACTAGCTTCTCAGTTGGAGAGAAAGGATAATATCTGTTACCTTCCGGGTGACCACTATGTATTGCTTCTGCTTCTTCCGGGAGATGGCGCCCGCCCTGCACCTGGCCATCTCCGACGACCTGCTCACGTGGACGGAGATCACCGACGAGGAGCCCGTGCTGGAATCGAAGGTCGGAAACAAGTACTGGCGCGACCCCTTCATCATTCAAGCCGAGGATGGCACCTTCCACTTGCTCTGCACGGATGGCTGGGCATCTCCCGACATCGTCCACGCATCGAGCAGGGATCTCATCACGTGGTCACCCCAGGGAATCTTGCCGGTGATGAAGGACTTCCCGGGCACGAAAAACGCGTGGGCACCAGAAGCGTGTTACGACCGGCAATTGAAGGATTACGTGATTTTCTGGAGCAGCACCGTGCCAAGCGCCTTTCCCGACCACCTTAAAAAGCCCGACGACTACAAGAACCACCGCGTCTACGCGTGCCGCACGAAGGACTTCCGCGTGTTTTCCAAGACCCACCTGTTCTTCGATCCCGGCTTCAACTGCATCGACGCATCCATCAACTTTCACAACGGCAAGTACTTGATGGCCTTCAAGGACGAGCGCGGCGACGACAAGTACTTCCCGGGCGAGGTCGCCCGCAAGCACGTGCTCGTGGCGTGGTCAGAAGCCCTGGCTGGCCCGTGGTCGGTGGTGCCGGAGCCGGTATCCAAGTCCACTGGCAGCGATGATGTCGCAAACGACGTGAAGACCTGGGCCGAGGGGCCGTGCGTGTTCTTCGACGCCAGGGGGAAAGAATGGTGGATCTTTTACGAGTACTTCCGGAGCCGCGCGTATGGAGCGGTTCGCAGCAAGGACGGCGTGCATTGGACGAACGTGGATAATAAGCTGTCGTTCCCCCCAGGCGTGAACCACGGGACCGTGTTCGAGGTTATGGACGCGGACGTCATCAGGAAATTGAGATCGTGCAAGCATTAAGTGAAGAAAGACACGGACAAACGATAAAGTCGTGACACCAACTATGGGAAAGAAGCCGATCGGCCCGAGCCCGAGCGAGATCGCCATCCAGGATGCCTTGGCCAAGAAGGCGGAAGATGGTCTCGCCAGCCTTCCTTTTATGAACCAGAAGCTCGACGTGGAAAAGCGCGTCGATGATTTGCTATCCCGGCTCACCTTCGAGGAGAAATGCATCATCAGCGCTGGCTGGAAGAACAACAGCACCGCGCCGATCCCGCGTCTCGGCATACCTTCGTTCCACATGACTGACGGGCCGCACGGCATCGCCCCGTACGCGCTGCGAGGCCTCGGCGGTAGCGTGGTGTATGGAGGCGATGGCCTCCCCGTCGTTCCGAAGGATGGAACGACAAAGGACGGGACCTCGACGTACTTCCCGACTGGCATCCAGATGGCGTCCACGTGGGACCCGGCAGCTATCGAGGAATTCGGGAAGGCCGTCGGCGAGGAAATGCGTGCCATCAAGTGGCACATGTTGCTCGGCCCCGCGATCAACATGTGCAGGACGCCGATGAACGGCCGCACGTTCGAGTACCACGCCGAGGACCCGCTCTTGTCGGGGAAGATCGCGGCGGCCGCGATCCGCGGGATCCAGAGCAAGCGGATCGCCACGTGCGTGAAACATTATGCTGCGAACAATCAAGAGAAGAACAGGTTCAAGGTGAGTGCCGTCGTGAGCCGCCGCGCCCTCGAAGAGATCTACTTCCCCGCGTTCAAGATCGCGGTGCAAGAAGGCGACGCGTGGGGGCTCATGACCAGCTACAACGAGATCAACGGCACGTACGTGTCCGAGGATCCCGACATCTTGCGGAAAACGCTCCTGGACGGCTGGGGCTTCAAGGGCGTCGTCGTGTCCGACTGGGGCGCGACGAGATATTGCAAGGGCATCAAGGGGCTCGTCGAGGCTGGCCTCGGCGTCGAGATGGGGTCTCGCGACCTCTTCAAGATAGAGCAGATGCAAGCCATGAAGGCCGCCGGGGATTTCCCGGAGCAAGAATTCGACGGTAACCTGCGACGATTCTTGCGCACGATGCTCCTCGTCGGGATGTTTGACGATCCCGCGTCTCTCCCGGAGGGTAGCATCAACACCGGCGAGCACGTGCAAGTCGCGCGGAAGATCGCGGAGGAGGGGATGGTCTTGCTGAAGAACGACGGGCTCTTGCCCCTCGACGCGAACGAGGTGAAAAAGATCGCGGTCGTCGGCAAGCACGCGATCAACACGTTCGGGAAGCGCGGTGGTAGCTCGGCCGTCGGGGTACACCACGAGGTGACCGTTCGGCAAGGCATCGAGAAGAAGCTGGCGGGCAAGGCAGAAGTCATCGATGACCCGGCGGCGGCTGATGTCGCCATCGTGTGCGTTGGCCTCGGCCACACGCACGATTTCAAGGGTGGCGACCACGAGGGCACGGACAAGCTCCGGTACCCCCTCGGGATCACAGACGTGTGGCTGGTCAACAAGACGATCAAGCAAAACAAGAAAACGGTCGTCGTGCTCGTCAATGGCAGCCCGTTCGGCATCGAGGGATTCATCGAGAACGCTCAGGCCGTGCTCGAGGCATGGTATGGCGGCTGCGAGCTCGGCAACGTGGTTGCCGATATCATCTTCGGCGACGTGAACCCGTCTGGCAAGCTGCCCGTCTCGTGGCCGAAGCGGTTGAAGGATGTCCCGGCCCACAAGTCCTCCAAGAATTACCCTGGCACATATACGTGGCTCAAGGAGCCAAAAGGCATCGATAAGCGCCACAAGCGGTGGTTCCGCCAGTTCGTCCATTACGACGAGGGTATTTTCATCGGGTACCGGCATTACGATACCAACCACGTCGAGCCACGGTTTCCGTTCGGCCACGGGCTCTCGTACACGAGCTTTACATATAAAGACTTGATGCTAGACCCCGGCCAACTATCCGGCGATGGAATTATCCACGTGAGCTTTGACGTGACAAATTCTGGAGCCCGAGCGGGCGCGGAAGTAGTTCAGCTCTATATCAAAGACGTCCTGGCAAGCTTGCCGCGGCCCTCCAAGGAGCTCAAGGGCTTTAAACGCATCGTGCTCCCGCCGGGCCAGACGGAACGCGTGACGTTTGCGATCACGAAATCGGATCTCTCGTATTTCAATGAGGCGCAAAACGCCTGGATCGCCGAGGACGGCGAGTTCGAGGTGCTGGTCGGAGGCTCGTCGCGCGACATCAAGTTGCAAGGCACTTTCAGGTATAAGAACTGAAATGCCACTCCATTTCCCCCTTTTATTCCCCAAAACTTGATTTCATCTAGATCCGCGGGCACTACCTCAGACATGATGCCCCAGGCATCGCAATGGTTTTAAACTGTCTGACTGATTGGTAAGGGCAACCGGCAAGAGGTAGTTCGGCATGGTAGACAAGGCACTAGCGAAGGATCTCCGGGCAAAGATTGAGAACGACAGCATCACGGTGAATGACATTCCCAAATATCTCACGGTCATCAAGGAAGTTGCCAAGGAATCAGATGAAATCCAAGATGAAATCGACGGCTGGGTCAAGACCATTCAATTCATTGTTACGGACAAGCTGGACGCGTGGATATCGTTCGACAACGGCGAGGTCGAGGTGGTCATAGGAAAAAAGGAAAACGCCGACGTGACTCTCCAGATGGATGAGGCGACCGCCGTTGGTCTTTTCGCAGGAAGGGTCGACGGGGCGAGCGCGTACATGGCTGGCAACTTGAAAGTCGTCGGGCCTTTGCCCGACGCTATTAAATTCAATAACGTGAGCCAAATAATCCGGGATGAACTCCAGGACGTGTAACGTGATCAACGCATTTGAACACGAATGAGTCGAATCAGAAGAGGCCGTATATATTCCGTTTTTTTTCTTGATTTTACACTCGTCGCCTTTGCACGAGGTTATCCTACATATAGCGCCAGAAATTCGGTGCACAGATCGCGCCTAATTCTCGTTCTGACATTTCTTCTACCACGAGGCTTGATGGCCATGGAAAAGAATATACCACCTAAATATTACGATCTCGTGAAGGAACACGGCGGCCGGACATACACGGGCATGGCCGTCGGTGGCCGCCACGAATGGGATTACAAGGAAGGCAAGTGGAGCGAAAAAAAGGTCTCGCCTGACAAGTGGACGTTCACGTTCGACTGCGACAAGCACCGAGCCCGCCACGCACCTGCTGGCACCGGGGCCGCGATCGGCACGCAATACCACTGGTACATCGTGGCGGACCAGCGGGTCACAAAGCTCGACGAGGACACGTACCGCACGGCCATGTGCGGCGTCAAGTTCAAGGTGGGGCACAAGCGCCCGTATTGGCACCAATGGAGCTATGATTATCAAGATCACGGCGGTGCATGCTACGAGGATATCGTCATTGCGTACTTGCAAGGCATCATTCAAGAGCTGGAAGCGAAAAAAAAACGGCGGGGGCTCGACGCGTTTCTTTTATGCACGAAAGAAGGTCATTGATTCATAAAGTGGGTTGTCTAGGCGAATCTGACCGATTCCCGTTCGCGGGATATTCCACGGCGAAAGGGAAGCAATCCCGCACGATCTCCCTTGCAAGTAGAAACTTCCCGATCTCTGTATCTGTACCTTGCTTTGCCAGGTCGTCTGCGAACCGTGCAATGAAACGGGATGCGAACACGTCCAGCGCATTACGTAAAGCTTTGGTCGGATGGGAAGTGATAAGTACAAAGGCGATCGAATACTCATCGGAGCGTTTCAGAAGCAGGTGTGCTTTATCCAGCACGATTTCTCTGATATTTCCTTTTCTCACGCTTTCATTCAAGATCATACTGATGCCGCTGAGCATGCTCGAGAAAAGGTCTTCATGGATCAGATCGTCCCGCCGTGCCCAATCGTGATTGAAGAGTGCGATCCCTACCTTGATGTCGATGATCGAGAGGCGGATGGCGACGAACGGCAAGACGTTCGCCAGGTTCGGTGCCTTGAAATAGGCAAGGGCTATCATAAAGAACCCGATGCCTAGGATTATTTCCCATCGTACCACGTCGATAACCGGGACGAGGGCCGCGGGGGTGTCGGGGATGAGGCCCAACGACCCCCACAAGCTCCCGCCGGCAAAAACGAGTACCCCTAAAAGGTTTAGTTTTGACCACGATTTTATCGAGGCAGGGGCTTTAGCGTGGATTTTTTGGGCATAATACGCCCACACGACGAGTGAAAACACCTGGAGCGAAACGATGAATGCAATGAAGACGTAAAACATGAGAAATGCGGAAACTGCGGCACCGGTCGCGAGCATCGAGACGATGGTCAGCTTGATGGGGTCAACCGTGTCCTTGGATATGGCATCGGCATGAAGAACGATGGTCACGGCTGAGCATGCACCGATGGGGGGTGCCAAGGAGATCACGATGGACATGTCTTCAAGCGCTGCGGAAATCCCCCACACGACGATGCTTGCACAAAAGAAAATGCACGATGCGATGAAATATACCACGCCGATCTGTTTCGTCTCCTGGTATTGCCGGATGCCAATGTAGATGGAGATCGCAAAGGGGACGACAGAAAGGAAGATGATAATCGACGATGGCATTTTCAAGCCCTTGTTAACTTGATGCGCTGTTGTCCGGCGATGCAACACTCGTTTGATCGTATCCTCGTAAGCAATATCGAATAAACTTTAAGAATACCTCGGAGCGAATCGGGACTTTTCTGTTATTTCCGAAACCAATTTATAAATGGACATGTGCATAAAAAATATATAAATCGGTGACTCATGATGGAAAAGACAACGTTGAGCTGCTTGGTCGGTCTCGGAAAACCAATCACGCTCCCCGCGGAAGCAAAGACCGTCGTGAAGAAAAAGAACGCGTTGCTAATCATTCCAGACTCTGGCAAGAAAATTCTGCTTTTTCCAACGGATTCCGATACTGTCGTGAAGGTAAGCCTCGAGCTGCGCTCCAAGGGCCTCTCTCCGTTGTTTTTCAACGAAGTCGGGCGCATCACGAAAGGCGACTTGGGCGTGGAAATCCTTTACACGAGCGGATTGTGTTTCGCAGAAGAGCGCTGTATATGGGACGGATTTTTCGAGCAAGCCGAGAAATTCAAGGCTCCGGAAGAGATCAAGAAGAAGTTCGCCGCCATTGATGGTGTTAACAAGGTAGATATCGAATTCATCAAGCTTTGAGAGAAGGGAATTCATTCTTATGGTACAAAAACGCAAAGCACTGCTGCTCCACCCGATCCGGAGGGAAATCTTTAAGATCATCGTGGAATCGCCGGGCTCGTATTTTTACGACCTCACCAAGGCGTTCGGCGACGAGTCCACGAACCCCTCGAGCCCAGCCACTGTCCAGTGGCACCTGCGCAAGCTCATCAATGCCGGGCTCATCGACACGGTCAAGCACGGCGGGAAGCGCGTCTACTACCCGAAAGGACTCCGAGACAAGGATGTAGAGAAGGCCTACACCATCCTCCGCAACAAGACGGCCAAGGAGATCTTCCAGTTCATCGTGAACAACGAGAACGCATACCAGAAGCAGATCGCGTCGGCTATTCGCGATGGCGTGCACCACGACACGGTGCGATGGCACACGCAGCGACTCGCGGAGGTTGGCCTCATCGAGGAGCGCAGCGAGGGCCGCATGGTGAAGTATTCGATCGGCACGCTCGGCAAGAAACTCCTCGATGGTTCGCTGAACGTGCTCAAGGAGAATTTCATCTACCACTTGACAAACATTCTCAAGGAAAACTGCCTGTATCCCACGATCCAGGAGCAAACGAAGGACAAGTTGCTCATCCGCATCGCTTGCCCCAGCTCTGACGACATCGAGCTGTCCATCCATCTCTCGCAGTGGAGCCTCGACGCCATCCCTGACGAGGAGGAAGGCGAGGGGTGCGAGGGCGACGATGAAGGCGACGACGAGGACGAGCCCTCGGGTAAAAAGTGACTTGTATTATATTCTTCCTACTTGATTTCCGAGATTCAAGTGCCGGATCTTGTTTCTCTTGATTTGAAGCTTTTTTCCTACTCGTGTGATCCCTTTCCACGCGCGCGAAAGCGCATCGGCGCTTGGCTCCATGCGAACCCGGAAGCCAAGATCTTCTCGAACACGCGGGTTGCCATTGGCGGGCCAACCAACCCCACGACAATCTTGTACGAGTAAGGCGCATTTTTATCGCTTTTCTTTTTTCCGTGAGCGCTATTCATTCAGATTTGGCATTCCGAGTTCTCGCGGGACCATACCCTTTTTTGATTTCTTCGAATGTGTGGTGCAAGACGTGGATGCTGATTGCCACGACGAACCCGAAGGAACCACCCAAGGCGATGTCGACGAGCGTGGCATCAGCCGTTGCGAAAGCGATCATAATGAACGTGGCGAATGATAATGAGATGATCGTCCATACAATCACCCAGCTTTTTTGAGACATGAAAAATTCATGAACCAAATTCTTGGTCAAACTTGGACACCGTGCCAGGAATCTCGGGATTTTTATCCGTTCGTGCAATTCCGCGCCATGAGCGCGTTCATCATCGCCGGGTGCATCGCCATCGGTGCCGTGGCATCGATGCTGGGCGTGAGCACGAGAACCTTGCGGCGGTGGGACGCGGCGGGGAGCTTGAAACCGGCATTCCGCACGGCGGGCAACCATCGCCGGTACGACCGCCACGCCGTGCTGTGTTCCATCCAACACGGTGGTGGCTACAAGAACAGGCACGATGCCAGCGAACATGCGAGCCGTGCCGCGCCACGAGCTGCGGTCTACAGCCGCGTGTCGTCCACGCGGCAGAGCCTGGACGGGGAGCTTGACCGGCAGCAAGCGACGATCGTAGCGCATTGTACGACCAAGGAATACCGTGTCTCGGGCACGTACCGCGACGTCGGCTCGGGCCTCAATGACGGCCGCCGCGGACTAGTGCAGCTGCTGAAGGACGTGGCACGCGGCAAGCACGACATCGTCGTGGTCTCCTACCAGGATCGCCTGTCGCGATTCGGGCTCGGCGTGATCAAGGAGTTCCTGGCCAGCTGGGGCGTCGGCCTGGAGGTCATGCACCCGACCGTCGTGAACGGGACGCCCCACGCAGAGCTCGTCACCGATCTCACGGCCATCCTCTACTCGTTCATGGGGCGGCTGTATCGTGCCCGGCGCGGCCGCAAGGAAGGCGATGCCACGCCGCCATGACCACGTTTTCACTAATTTCGTCGTGGTTGCCGGTTCATATGAGGCGAGATCGATGCCCAGGCACCGATGGAATGCCGGACCTTGCTCACGACGGGGCGGGTGGTCGCGGCGGCTGCCCGAATCATATCCGGGCTTGCCATAGCCAGTCCTCTGCGGCTGGCGGGGAACAAAGATCGGCCGGTCGATCCGCAAGAAGATAACATTATCGCCTCTCAGTACAATGTTGCCGATTGCCTCTTCGTGTTTCATGGGCACGGCCGGGGCTTGTCGTGGCTCCGGCTTGTCGGCAAGGGTCTGAGATTTGAGGATTTCGTCCTCCTCCTCTAGCTCTTCCTCCTCGGGCACCTCGAAAAACTCGTTTCTCACGTTCTCCAGGTACATGTTCAAGTGCTCATCAAATCCGGTGAGCGTCCCAACGTAGCGCTGGTTTCTCTTGATTTGGATGGTCACGGCGCGGTTCAAGTTAAGCCCTAACAAGTCGAGCGGTCGCATTGGAAAATCCCAGCTAGAGGATAACGGATGTTATCCGCAACGCACGCGGAAGCCCGGCACGCCGTACCACGAATTCGCCTGCACGACGTGCGGGAGGGTGGGCAACCGCCACCAGGTCTCGGCACGCGTGGCGGCACTGCTGTTGAAACGATACATCGAGCATGGCACCACCGCGTCCACGGGAACCGAAAACGCATCACGATCATCCGCGGATTTCCTCTAACGACCCGCCCGGCAAAGTCTTGGCAACTTGCCAAGTTTGTCTATACTTATAGTTAGAGTTCTCTGATAATACGGATTAAAAGGTAGATCGCTTACCATTTATTTTTGTCTTACCGACATATTTACGTTTTTTTCGCCTGGCTCCACATCGTTCATCTTGTTTACGACCGAAAACTTCAAATTCTTCAAGAACACATGTCATGGCATGAATATTGGTGGAGATCAAGCAGTGATCGTCGAATACACGAGCGTTTCGGATAAGGACTTCAAGCCCATCAATTGTATCGCCTGCGGGCACGATACACTCGCTTGCTGTAAT
>JAUQYZ010000083.1 GCA_030587475.1 Candidatus Sigynarchaeum calidifontis | reverse complement strand
TTCTCATCGGGATTTCAACGCCACAATATACGTCGGTTGACTTGCTTTTCCCGGGCTTATTTGCCGCGCTGCAGACATCCTTCTCGTATATTGACCCGGATGCCCGGCTCGGCTACTGCGCCGCAAAGAAGCAGGTCTTCCTCGGCTACCGCGTGCAGCTGCTAATCGACGACAAAAAAAGGTACCCATAAAGGTCGAGACGTATCCGGCGAACACGCACGATTCCATCACGCTCATCCCACTGGTTGATGAACTAAAGGCAGAACATCCAGGCGTGCAAGTTGGCAATATCAACGCGGACAATGGGTACCAAAGCCCAGAAAATGGCAAGGCACTCGTGGACCGGGGCATTAACAACAGCATTGCGCAGAGACAGTCTAGTCCCGTCAAAATTTCCAAGAAACGACGCAACCAGCGGAAGTGCATCGAGGGAATAATCGGGATCGGCGAGCAGCATCTCGGCTTAGAGCAAACTCGCGTCCGGGGTCTTGAAAACGTGAAAAAAGACACGCTGTTAAAAGCGATCTCGATGTTATTCCTTGCAGTCGTGTCGGCCGAGACGGGGATGGAGGAAATGTATTTGAGGCCGACATTTTTCTTTGGGTGAGAAGTTTAAAGAGAACGAGGTGTTAATTATTAGTTAGACAGACTCTTGAGGCTATAACGCCAACTTTATTTGAAGAGGGGTGCAAATCATGCCCGAAGCAAAGTATATCCTCTGTATCGACCACGGAACGAGCGGCGTCAAGACGGCGATCGTTTCAACTGATGGACGGGTCATCGACTGGGCCTTCAAGGCAGTAAAACTTTTTTTGGGAGAGGATGGTAAGGCAGAACAAGATCCGGCCGAATGGTGGGATGCCATAGTTCACACCACGCATAAATTAATCGATAATGGAAATATTCCCGTGGAAGACATCGTAGGGATAAGCAACTCGAGCCAGTTCAGCGGGATGGTCGCCATTGACAAGGATGGAAATCATTTGATGAATGCATTCAACGCGATGGACAGCAGGGGTGCATACTTGATGGAAAGGTTCCACCAGGGCTTGATCAAGGTGTCGGGATACAACCTCCCGAAGGTGCTTGATTGGATCAGGATCACGGGTGGAGGCCCTACCCTTAGCGGGAAGGATCCGATCGCCCACCTCCTATTCGTGAAGGACAAGTTTCCCGAGATCTATAACAAGACCTACAAGTTCTTGGAACCGCAAGATTATATCAACGTCAAGTTAACGGGGGAAATCGCTGCAACGCCTGCATCCATGCAATTGTTCTGGATAACGGACACGCGCGACATCAACAACGTTCACTACGAGACCCGGTTGATCAAGGCCCTTCGAGTCGATCCAGACAAGTTCCCTCCCTTGAAGCGGTCGACGGACGTGCTTGGCCTCCTTACCAAGGAGAACGCCGATATCTTGGGCTTGGGAAGGCAGACTAAAGTCGTCGTTGGTGCACCGGACCTGCACACGGCCGGGATAGGGGCTGGTGCCATCAACATTTATGATGGGTATTTGTACGCTGGAACCTCCGATTATATTGGTTGCCACGTTCCCTACAAAAAAACGGACATGTTCCACAACCTAGCTAGCCTACCCAGTGCGCTCCCTGGTCGCTATTACCTTTATAACGAGCAGGAGTGCGCTGGAGCGTGCCTTTCGTTCCTACGCGACAAGGTTCTTTATAGCAAAGACGAGCTATCGCGCGAGGAACCCGCTCCCGATGTATACAAGGTCTTCGACAAGATCGTCGAGGGGGTGAAGCCGGGAAGTAGAAACATGATTTTTACCCCGTGGCTGTACGGCGAGCGAGCACCCGTGGACAACCATTCCATTCGAGGCGGCTTGTACAACATGTCGCTCGCCATGGACAGGGGAGATCTCATCCGGGCTATATTCGAGGGTGTAGCGTATAACGCGAGGTGGCTTCTACATTACGTGGAGAAATTCATCGGCCGAAATATGCCAGCGCTTAACGTTATCGGAGGCTGTGCTCAGAGTGACGTGTGGTGCCAGATCTTCGCAGATGTAATGGACAGGACGATAAGGCAAGTGAGCAATCCGATCCAGAGCAATGCGCGAGGCGCTGCCTTCATCGCGGCAATGGGGCTTGGGTATATCAAGGAGGAAGATATTAATAAATGCACCACGTTCTCCCGCGTGTTCCAGCCAAATCCAGAGCATCGTGCCGTCTACGACAAGCTATATCATGAATTCTTGAAAATATACAAGGCAATGGCAAAACTTTACCGAGATATGAACAAGAACTCGTGAACTACGTCAAAAAAGGTGCAAAGGCGATAGATATGTCGGGGAATGACTGAAGACACGGTCATGATCTATTTTTTTTCCCTCCCTTCGGTAATATCGCGTAGATGTTCATGCCGGATATCATATCCGTTGCCTCGGTTTCCAAGCGATTTGGGGATCGCGTGGTCTTGAAAGCCCTTTCACTCGGCCTGGAGCGCGGCAGTTGCGTGGGCGTGCTCGGCATCAACGGTGCCGGGAAGACCACGTTGCTCAAGATCTTGCTGAATCTCGAGAGCTTCGATGGCGGCAAGTTCATGATCGCGGGCCACGAGTTCGCGGCCGGTCGGCGTGGCGGGAAGCTGCCACCCCAAATTGCATGCCAGATCGGATATGTGGCCCAGCAAGTTGCTTTCGACGAGGAGATGACCGCGTGGGAAAACTTGAAGTTCTACGGGCGGCTTTTCCACGTGGATAGCGGCGTGCTGAACGAACGCATCGGCTCTGTCCTGTCGCTCGTCGGGCTCTTGCAAGCCGGGGATGTCCATATCACCCAGCTGTCGGGAGGGATGAAGCGTCGCCTTGCCATTGCCCGGGCATTGATCCCAGAACCGCGGATCTTGTTACTGGACGAGCCGACATCGAACCTGGATCCCATTTCCCGGCACCAGATCTGGGACTTGATCGACGTGCTCAAGGCCGAACGGGGGATCTCGGTCTTGCTCTCGACCAACGATATGGCAGAAGCGCAGCGGCTCTGTGACGTCGTGCATCTGCTAAAAGACGGGGTTTGCATTGTGAATGGTAACCCAGGCAACCTTGTCTCGTCGTTGGGTGCTCGCATCGTGGAAATGCACTATACACGAGCGGGCATGGATCATGTGAACGAGATCAAGGAAAAAATCGACAAGATCGCGCAAGGCACGCTGTCCAAGGTGGACGGGTTCATGCACGTGCGCGTGTACGCAGCAGCGTCATCTAATGCTGACGAGGCACTGTTAAAATACGCGCGGGAGAAGGCTGGCTGGTTCGAGAGCGTTTCCGTGCGGGAACCAACCCTGGAAGACGTGTTCCTGAAGGTGGCTGGCGTGTCCTTCGATCGCGATGGGACGATGACCTACCGGTCGGTCGTGGCGATGTTCGAGCGGTTCCTCGGGGGGATATAGTACATGAGGCTGGCGATTTCCGTGGTCAAGGCGCTGGCGATGCGCATTACGCGGCTCTACTTCTCGTCGTGGAAGGGGCTCGTGATATCAATCGTGAGCCCGCTATGCTTGCTCTTCTTCCTCGGCCCGACCCTCGGCGTGAACGTCCAGACGGTGAACGTATTCGGCCAGCCGGTCGGATACCTCGCGTTTTTCTTGCCCGGCGTGATGACAATGGCGCTGTTTTATGGTACCATGTTTACGGCAGGCAACTCGGTCGTGGCAGATCGCGTGACGGGCTTCAGCGAGACGATCCGCACGAGCCCGAATCCCGGCATCGTGATCGTGTCGGGCCACGTGCTCGGCAGCGTGCTCATCGGTGGCGTCCAATCGATCCTCTTCCTCATGATCGGGCTGGTGTATTCCCCCGCGTTCTCCTTCTCATTGCTCTCGATCCTTGCCATCGCGTTCGTGCTGCTCGGGGCCATGTTCTTCGGCGTGCTCGGCGTCTTTCTCGGCTCTCGGGTCTCGTTCAGCAATTTCTCTCTCGTGTTCACGATAGCGAGCATCCCCCTCGTCTACGCGAGCACGATCTTCGTGCCGGCCGCTGACTTCCCCGCTGGGTTGCAACCGATCGTCCTCCTCAATCCCGTAAGCGCCATGGCCGATCTGCTCCGGGTGGCTTTGCTCGGCGTGTCGTCGTGGGGTGCTGTTCCTGGCGGCTTGGCCTCGGCCGTGGCCATTGACGGCTTGGTCTTCGCCGTGTATTTCTCGGTCGCCACCTTTCTTGCCTTGTACTTGTTTGACAAGTTCCCTCGGGTCATAGAACGCCAGGGAAAGCGTGATGCTGAAAAGAAAGATGCGGTAATGGCTTCGCCAATCTTTGAAATGGTCGCGAACGCCATCGGCAAGGAAAAATTGCAAGAATTGCTACCACTCGTCCAGCAAGGCCGCGTCGACGAGCTGCTGAAACACTTCCCCAAGGAGAAGGTCGAGAAACTGCTTGCCAGGGTCAAGGTTGCCCTCGGCAAGCACGAGTCGTGATCCAATAACTAATTAAAGTTATCCGGGAGAATGCATATCTATCCCTAATGGGAAATTCAAATATCATTTACTCTCAGTGAAGCATCATGTCTGGAGATGTCATCGTCAAGGACGTGCCCGTGAAGCTGTCCTTGGAAAAAACCATCATCACCGAAAACCTAGATTATGCAGGACCTAGATTTGCCCAGAAAGGGCTGTGTAGAACCATCGCGTTGATCCTCCCGATCGCATTAATGGGGGTGCTCGCGACTATCGCGGCAGCCGTCGGTTACTTCGCCGGGGACTTCGGCATCGAGTTTGCCTTCTGGATCGCATTCTTCACGATATCCTATTATAGCTTGCTCCTGCTCCGCAAATTGCTGGTCAACGCGGCGAAAGAAGCCCACCGGATAAACAAGATCACGAAGGAAGATCACTTGAAGGCTTTGAACGTATTGTTCGGGCCTTTCGCGATTATCATGATCGTGATTATTGCCGCGATCATCATCGTCTACGACGTGAACGCGTTCGGTCTCAACGTGGCGAATATCTACGACGGGAGTGCCGAGGGATGGGTGCAGAGCGTTGCAGAATGCCTGGCATTACCCGGCACCGAAGCTGATCATCTCTACTATTTGCCCTCCCCCATGGACGGGATTTGGCTCATCATGTGGATCTCGTGCGATCTGCTCTCGGCCGCGTATTGCTGGTACGCGATCGGGTTCCTCTTGTATGCCAAGAAGATCACGAAGAAGTATACGTTCCGGAACGAGGCCTCGGTCGTGAAGCAGTTGAACTTGACCGAGCTCGAGGTCAAGGCGTTCGTCGCCGTCTCGTACGGGTTCATCCCCTTCTTGACACTCAAGTCGCTCGCCCAGATCGATTTCGGGGAATTTATGTTGATGACGCCCTGGTGGAGCGACACGGTCATAACAGCCGTCACGGTGCTGCTGTTCGTTCTCTTGCTGCTCGTCCCGCCGAAACAGATCATCGCCGATCTAAAGGCTGAAACAATCACTGACGAGTTCGATGCGAAGGCACGCAGCATCCTCGCTCTTACCGATATCATCCAGAAAATAGATAAAGGTGAGGAACTGAGCTTGAAGAACGCCGTCATGGCTTTGCTCTATTCCAGCTACCTGGAGCAAGTCAAGACCTTCAAGGCATCAAATCCTGCCGGTACCAAGAAGATATTGACAGCACTTGTAGGGCCCGGCGCTTCTTACGGGGCAAAAATGGCAACGGGCGGTGCTGCCATTTAAGCGGGCTTACCTTGGCCCTCGTGCTTTTTTTCCCTTCTTTTAACGCTTGCGAGAACTCGCGGATTGCCTTGTCCCGTGACCATGGATACATAGATGGCCAAGAAATGTGCCAAAGGATTATTATTCGTGCGTCCCTATCGATAGCAGAAATGTCGTGCTTGCGCAGTGGTGACCCCCGATGAGCGAGCAGAACACGATTAGCAAGACCGCAACCATCAAGGAGAACGTTAAACTCGGGAAGGCTATCGTCGTCCAGGACTTCGTCGTGATAGGGAAACGTCCCGAGCGGGCGAAGATCTCTCTGTTCGCGCAGGCACCTCGCGAGTTCAAGCCAACCGTGATCGGCGATTACGTGACCTTGTGCGCCGGGGCGATCGTCTATGCCGCGGTGGAGCTCGGCAACAATGTCTTCCTGGGAGATTACGCGAGCATACGGGAGGACACGATAGTGGGCGAGGGCACGATCATCGGTCGCAACGTCATGGTCGAGAACAACACGAAAATCGGGAAGGAGTGCAAGATCCAGACGGGCGCCCATATCACCGGCAAGTGCATCGTCGGTGACAAGGTGTTCATCGGACCCGAAGTCTGCACGACGAACGACTCGTACATGGGGCTCGTCGAGGTACCCATGCAAGGACCCGTGTTCTGTGATGGTTGCGTGGTCGGTGCAAATAGCACCATCGTCCCAGGGGTTCGGATCGGGAAAAACGCAGTCATCGGGGCTGGATCAGTCGTATTCCAGAACGTGCCCGACGAAGAGTTCTGGATGGGAAACCCTGCAAAGAAAGTAGGGACGTACAAGCAATTCATTGGCACGGCGAAGATGTTCGCCGCGAAAAAAAAGGGTACGGAACTATAGCATTAAAATGGTGAATGCCAACACATGAGCCAAGCTTCGACATTTAAATCCATCGTCTGCGAGATATTCGGCATCCAGGAGAGCGATATCGTCGATTCGAAGACGCCCGAGGATCTCGAATCGTGGACGTCGGTCACACACATGCAGCTGGTTGCGAAGTTCGAGGAGAACTTCAAGTTTCAATTCGACGTCGAGGAGATAACCGAGATGGATTCTATCGCCAATATGAAGAAAGTTCTCCGGAAACATGGCGTGGACCTTTGAGCTCCTAGTGTCTCGTACCATATACCTTTTAATTGCGTTCTTTTTTTCTTGGAGTAGGAATTAGTTCGCGCGGAGAACGACGATGAATTTCGCTGGTTATGTCCTTGAAAATGCCGAGGCGATGGGTGACAAGGTCGCCGTGTACCATCGAGACAACACGGCCACGCATAAAAGCATGTATTCGAGGGTGCTGGCAATTGCCAACCACCTCCGCACGCTTCCGCTGCATTTCCAAGACAAGATCGCTATCATCTCTGATAATTCCATCTTCTTCGCCGAGGCCTACTTCGGGATCATGGCTGCAGGCTTCGTTGCCGTTCCTCTATCCCCTGAGTTCGGGGAAGCGAACTTCACCTATGTTTTCTCATCTTGCGATATCCGGTGCGCGTTCGTCCAGCAGAAATACTTGAAGCGCGTCGCCGGGTTCGGCTTGAAACCCCCGCACCTGTTCTCGGACGTCGCGGCCGATGGCGTCGTCGATGTGTCGATGATCAAGAAGGTCCCGTGTGATATCGCAAACGTGGAACAAGAGAATGATCTTGCCGCGGTCATCTTCACTTCCGGGTCGACGGGAGTTCCCAAAGGAGTCATGCTCACCCACGAGAATCTCATCACCAACACGGATTCCATCATCCAGTACCTCCAATTGACAGCAGACGACAGGATCATGGTCGTCCTTCCCTTTTCGTACTGTTTCGGGACGTCCTTGCTCCACACGCACTTGCGTGTTGGTGGATCGGTCGTCATCAATAACATGTTCATGTTCCCTGGCAAGGTACTTGACGAGATCAACGAAAAAAAATGCACGGGCTTCGCTGGCGTGCCGGGTACGTACCAGATCTTGCTCCGCCGCTCGCCGATCAAGAAGATGAAGTTTCCATCGTTGCGGTATGTCCAACAGGCCGGCGGGAAGCTCACGAACGTGTTTATCACAGAGCTGCGCGAGGCCCTGCCAACGACAAAGGTATTCATCATGTACGGGCAGACCGAGGCGACAGCACGCCTGTCATACTTGCCACCAGAGCTGCTCGATACCAAGCTCGGATCCATCGGCAAAGGAATACCCGGCACGACGATCGAGGTGCTTGACAAGGACGGCAAGCCCGTCAAGCCCGGGGAGACCGGGGAGATCGTCGCGTCCGGCAAGAACATCATGAAGGGGTACTGGAAGGATCCTGAAGGCACGGCCAATGTCATCAAAGGTGGGAAGCTTTACACGGGCGATCTCGGGACGGTCGACGAGGATGGATACGTTTACTTGACCGAGCGCGAGAAGGACATCATCAAGAGCAGCGGGTACCGCGTGAGCCCGAAAGAAATCGAAGATCAAATTTCAGAAATCCCGGACATCGTGGAAGTAGCGGTGATCGGTATTCCAGATGAAATTCTTGGGGAAGTGCCGAAAGCCTTCGTGTCGGTGAGATCTAAGTCGATCACGAGCGACGACATCATCGCTTTCTGCCGCCAGCATCTCCCGCCTTTCAAGGTACCAAAGGAGGTGGAATTCCTGGCCGACCTCCCGAAGAACACTTCGAGCAAGATAGATAAACAGCAATTGCGGAAGATGGAACAGCAAAAGCGTGGTGGCAAGGCATGATCAAGAAATCGCTGATGGTCAAGCGTATCTACAACAACCCTGAAGTCTACTACGGTAAGGGCGCGACGGCATCTTGCTTGAAGGCCCTGGATCAAGCACGGCTCATCATCCTGGTTTCTAGCACGGTGAAGAAATCCGAATATTACGGGAAGATCGTCGCTGCCCTGGCCGGAAAACAGATCCAGGAGGAGGCGATCGCGAGTCCGACACAAGATGCCATCGTCAAGCTTGCTCAAAAGTACGTCGGGCCTGCTAAGCCCGACGCCATCGTCGCGATCGGGGGCGGGAAGGTGATCGATTCTGCCAAGGCCCTCAAGGTGCTGCTCGACAACCCCGGCATGACCTTCGCGGACCTGGAAAAGAACCGGTTCTGCGAGAAAGCAGCGACCAAGCTCGTGGCCATCCCGACCACGCCCGGTACAGGATCGGAGACGAACTCGATCGCGGTCATGCAGGACGCAGCGGGACGCAAGATCCCTCTCATCAACAGCGGGTTCGTGCCGGACGTCGCGATCCTCGATCACGAGTTCTTGCTAGGCCACGATGTACAAGCCATCTTCGAGTTCTCGGCGGACATCTTTGCCCACGCGTTCGAGGGCTCGGTTTCCGCTGCAAGCACGCCCTTGCTAGCTGCCATCGCTCGCAGCGCGATCTCCATGCTCAAGGCCGGCATCGAGAAGTTCAAGGCGGATCCCAAGGACCCGAAGGGATTGGAAGCCATCTTGCAAGCCGGGCACCTCGCCGGCATCGTCCAAGGGAACGCGTTCGTCGGCGCTTGCCACGCTCTCGCCCACACGATCGAGGAGCAGGTGCCCGGCGTGTCCCACGGCCAGTCGATCCTAATCACGCTGAAGCAAACGATCCTCTGGCTCAAGGAAACCACCAAAAAAGCTGAATACGAGGAATTCATCGGCGCGTACAATGCCATCAACTTCGACGCTTATCGCAAGCCCGAGCTCGTGAAGGGGAAGCTGGACCTCGACAAGTGGGCAGACGCGGCCTTGAAGGACCCGTCGATATCAACATCGCCTGTCCGCATGAAAAAGGAAAACTTGCTGGTGCTCGAAGATTGGATCTTAAACAAGCCGTGAACGACATCATCGCGCAAGAACAGTTCCAGGTCTTGCAAATCGAGAAGGACAAGGTATTACTCCCCGTCCTAGCCCAGCAAGTAAAGGATAACATGGCTTTCTCGCCGCAGTTGAAGAAGTTCTACACGACCTTCGGCAAGGATCCCTCGGCCTATTCGAGCATCGCGGATATCCCCCCGATCCCCGTGTCCATGTTCAAAAAATTCTCGCTGAAGACATGTCCCGACGACCAGGTCACCCGGGTGCTGCAATCGAGCGCGACGACCAGCGGGATCCCCAGCCGCATCTACATCAACAAGGAAACCGCCTTCCGGCAATCCAGGGGCCTTATCGCCATCCTCAAGAACTTCGTCGGGGCCACGCGCCGCCCGGTGCTCGTGATCGACACGGAAAGCGTGAACAAGGACGACGCCGAGACCCTCTCCGCCCGCGGTGCTGCGATACGCGGCATCAGCAATTTCGGGAAGAAGCTGGCCTACGTGATGGACGATAAAGGTGGAGAACTGTTCCTCAACCGGAAAAAACTGCAAAGTTTCGTCGACGAGTTCAAGGGCCAGGAGATCCTCGTCTCGGGGTTCACGTACATCATCTGGACCCGCTTCGTGAAGCAAGTTCAGGAAGCCGGGATCAGGCTCGACTTTCTCACCATGAAGCTCGTCCACAGTGGTGGATGGAAGAAACTCGCCGCCCAGGCAGTCACGAAGGACGCGTTCTCCAGGACCCTCGCCGGGATCTTCAACACAGACCCAAAGAACATCGTCGACTTTTACGGCATGGTCGAGCAGCTGGGGGTCGTATTCCTCGATTGCGAGGCCGGGCACAAGCACGCACCCGACTTTGCCGAGGTCATCATCCGGGACCCGTTCACCATGAAAGAACAGCCGGCCGGGAAGGCCGGGCTCATAGAAATAGCTAGCATCATCCCGTCGAGCTATCCCGGCCAAGCCATCATCACCGAGGATGTCGGCGAGATCGTCGGCATTGACGATTGCCCTTGCGGCCGGAAGGGCAAGTATTTCGTGTTCCGGTCGAGGGTCGAGCGGGCCGAGACGCGCGGGTGCGGCGACACGTTCGCCGAGCGGAGGAAAGACCGATGATCGAGATCATCATGCATTCGGGAGAGTTCTACCACCCGGCACACAAGGTAATACCATCGATCAAGCCTTTACTAACCACCATCCAAGCCGGATTCGAGGCGTTGAAGCGGATAGAAAAAAACAAGGTTATCGACTTGTTCCAGAAGTTTTCCGAGAACGTCATCAAGGATCCGACGACGATGGGCATCGAGGGCGTCGCGTTCCTGTCCAGCTGGCTGCGAAAGGCTAACATGATGCAGATCGTCCAGAAAAACTTGAAGGACATCGCCTATCTCGATCACTTCGTCGGCGAGGCGAAGCGCATCAAGGCACAACCCCGGGGGATTGCGTGCCACTGGATCGCCGGGAACGTGCCGACGATCGGCTTGTTCTCGCTGTTCCAATCCATGCTCGTCGGAAACGCGAACGTTCTACGAATACCCCCCAAAAGCCACGACACCATGGTGCGATTATTGATGGTCTTTGCATCGACCCGCATCGATGGCCTCGCTGGAGCGGATTTGCTCAAGTCAACGGCGATCCTCTACTATGATCGAACCGACCAGAAGGCAAACGAGGAACTATCGGACATCGCAGACGTCCGGATCGTTTGGGGCGGGGAGGAGGCTGTGAAATCGATTACGGGGCTGCCGCGCCGGGCACACTGCGAGGACGTGGTCTTCGGCCCGAAGTACTCGTTCGCGGTGCTCGACCGGGAGGCGATCAACTCCAAGGAACTTTCCCGCACGCTCCGGCTCCTCGCCAGCGATATCTTCTTGTTTGACCAAGCGGCATGCACGTCCCCCCACGTCTTGTTCTGCGAGAAAGCTGGCATCGACATCGCGTCCATCGCGCGATTACTTGGCGAAGAGATGGGCAAGCTCTCCAAGCGCTTCCCGAAGACAGAGATCGACCAGTATATCATGACCCGGATCATCAATGCCCGCGCCGAGCACGCGCTCGACGAGGACGCGAGCGTGTTTTGTCCCCCGGAGAACGATTGGACGATCCTCGTCAACAAGCGGCCTGGCCTGGAGGAACCGATCGAGTCCCGGACGATCTTCCTCAAGGAAGTGGACTCGATCATGGACGTGCTGCCTCACGTCACCAAGAAGGTGCAGACCGTCGGCTGCGCGGTCGGCGACAAGGCCAAGTTGCTGGCTTTCGCGGATGCGGTGACGTTCCGCGGCGTTGCACGGTGCGTGAACATCGGTCAGATGCACTTGTTCGATTCCCCGTGGGATGGCATACTTACCATGTCGCGTCTCGTGAATTGGGTCACTCTCTACCATGGTGAATAAGGCTCACCCGGCCTCCTCGTAGAGCGCGAGGGCGAGGACGCACCCTTCTATCGATCTTAACAGGATCGTGCATCCACGTTCATCTCCCGCGTCGGTAACAAGACGAGCAACGACCTGACCTTCATGCCCGGAAATTCTCACCCTGGGCACGAGGCCGGTCTTTGCGATTCCCCATGCCTTGAGCGCGGCCTCTTTTGCCGCCCAGGTCATGGTCTCGGCTTCCGGCGCAGACGGCCGTTGCCACGCGGATAGGAATTCCATTATACGGGCGACATCGCCGCCTGGATCCATTTTTCTTGCCCAGCCAGTGCCCCTGACCTCGATCACCTCGTGATCGATCCCTGCCGGGATATCCGAGAATGACACCACCACGGCCTTGGTAGAATGACTGATGCTGGTAAAAGTGTTTGCTGAAATCCCAGTGACGTTGCGAAACACCCCCATGCCTCGCTTCTTGATGAACCTCGAGAGGATCCATTCCTCTGCACGGCCCATCTGCTTTTTTGCGACCATGCACCCGATCGCTTCTTGCTCGCTCGAATCCCACGTTTCCTGGTCGCTACCCGCCACGCGGGTGATCCGTTCAAGCTTTGCCTTGTCTTGCACGCGATTAGCCATGCCGATAATGACCCGGTGAGTTAAATTCTCGATCTTGTAAAATTTCACGGGCAACGTCTCGTAGACAGCTTGGACGCCGATCTCCTGTAGGTCGATGAAGGGCGTGCCTTGAATTGACATCGCGGGTTCACCAGGTCCGACGATCAATGCACGTACCGACATGGAGATTAACCATCTTAAGCATTGCCTTGTTAAAGGTACATGAAAGAACCACCCCGTGAACGACAATGACCTTGGCCGGAAAGAGGATCTGGGTAGACCTCGAGCACCAGAAAGGCGGGATCATGCTCCACACCATGTTCAAGCGGCTGGAGAAGGAGGGAGCCAACTTGTTATACACGGCCCGCGATTTCGGGAACAACCGGCAAGTGCTCGACGAGCTCGGCATACCGTACAAGCTCATCGGGAAGCACGGGGGCGCGACATTGTACGGGAAGCTCGAGGCACACATCGAGCGGCTGCGCGCCTTGCTCCCCGTCATCCACGAGTTCAATCCCGACCATTCCGTCTCGTTCGGCTCCGTGGAACACATCCGCATCGCTTTTGGCCTCGGCATCAAGTCCATCTTCTTCAACGACGAGCCTCGCAGCGCGGCTGTCGCGCGCCTCACGCACGCCCTGGCGGGGCACATCATCACGCCCAAGTGCATCCCCGCGGAGGAATATTACAAGCTCGGTGCATCCAAGGCGCAACTGATCCGCTATAACGGGATCGACGAGATCGCATGGATAACGGAATATCGTCCCGATTCCAAGGTGCTCGACATGATGGATGTCGAAAAAGGCCAATATGTCTTGATGCGGACGGAGATGACCCACACGGAATACCTTCGCGAGTCGATGCGGCCGGAGGAGACCCGGATCTCGGAGTTCCTCCCGCCCATCGTGAAGGCTTTTCCCAACCACAAGTACTTCCTGCTCGTCCGGTTACCCGAGCAAGAAACGTTCTTGAAAAAGAAGATCGAGCGTATCGGCAACAAGAACATCATCGTGACAAAATTCATCCCCCGGGTCCAGGACTTCATGTTTTACAGCGCGCTCGTCGCCAGCGGAGGCGGGACCATCGTCCGCGAGTCCAGCCTCATGGGCATCCCGTCCATCGAGTTCTTCCCGGGGGAGACCGCGTGGCAAGAACACTTCTTGATGGACAACGGGTTCCCGTTGAGCCACATCAAGGACCCGGCAGCGGTTGCGGATAAGGCGATGGAAATCCTTTCCAATCCCCCCGAACCGGGCAGGTTCACCGAGGGATTCAAGGATAAGCTGAAAGGCTACGAGAATCCTGCCCACGTGTGCTACGAACACATCGCGCACGAGTTGGAGGACAAGAAACCGGGATCAAACCCGGGCATTGACGTCCCATGACTTCTTGTTTTTCTTTATCCATTCGATCTCCCGGCGCACGCCCTCCTCGGGCAGTATCTTGGGCTCCCAGGCGAGCAGTTTTTTCGCCAGGCTGCTATCCAGGACGAAGTCATTTAGCTCTTGGACGAGCCGGGGCCGGCCAGGCTGGTGCACGCTGCTCGTGCCAGGGGCGGGATTGTCGTGTATCGGCTCGATCGAGGGACCGGCGATCGAGCATACCAGGTTGGCGATGCGGGCCGCGCTCAACGGCTCCGGGCCACCGATGTTCAAGGCCATGCCGTTCACGTCGTCATTGAGCGTTGCCAAGATGTTGGCTTCGACGACATCATCGATATACACGTAATCCCGGAGGAGCTTTCCCTCTCCAAATATGACGGGTGGCTTGCCTTCGAGGACTCGCTTGATGAACAAGGTCATGACCCGCCCGTACCACTCGCCGGGGCCGTAGACCTCGCTGTACCGCAAGGACACTGTCGGCAAGCCGTGTAGCCGCGTGTAGAGCTGGCAATACATCTCGCCCGCGTACTTCGTGATGCCGTAGGGCCAGGCCGGGTTTTTCGGGTGCTTCTCGTCCTGGGGCAAGTATTCCGACTGGCCGTACATGCCGCACGAGGACGCGTAGATGACCTTCTTGACCCCCGCTTTCAATGACGCGTTCAAGACGTTGATCGTCCCGGTCACGTTCACCTCTAGCTCGGCAACCTTGTCGTCGATGCCCTTGAACATGTCCAGCACGGCGGCCTGGTGAGAGACGATGTCAGCCCCTGCCACTGCCTCCTCGACTACTTTAACATCCTTGATGTCTCCCTCGATGACGCGCGCGCCCTTGACGGTGGCCGGGTTGGGCGAGGAAAAGTTATCGAGCACGACGACCCGTGCTCCCTCGGCGATGTAGCGCCGGGCAACGTGGGCGCCGATGAATCCGCAGCCCCCGGTGACGAGTACCGTCTTTCCCTTGATGTCCGTCATTCGTCCGTGCACGTTTTGGGTGATGCGTTGGAAAAATCAATCTGGATTTATCATTTCTAGGAATAAGGCCTTCATGGCCACGCGATTTGGCAGCGAGTCGATCCACGCAGGGACTTGAGCGACGTGTCTTGCCTCGGATGCGGGGAACGCTGCCAGGGGATGCACGAGCCTCTTGTTCGCGTCGTGGAACGGCTCGGGATCGTGGTCGTTTTTCAAGATGATGGGGGTCATTTTCGGCTTCATGGGGCATCCACCCTCGTATGGTGTTCGTAGGAAACCTGGTCGTGGTACCTTATATCGTTATATCATCACGTGGTATACTTATATCATCACATGAATATCACCGCGCCCATACGATTGCGTGAAAAGATTTTTGCATGCGTGCTTTTCGCGCTCGGTTTCCTCCTTATCTTGCCGATCCCTTTTCTCGTCTTCGTCCTCATCCCGGACAGATTGGGCAAGAAAGCCCGGAACTTCGCTGGCATCATGCTCTGGAGCGTCATGGTGTCGAGCCAAGTGGCCGGTTTCGTGCTCGCGATCGTCGTGTTTCAACAACTCTTCCCCGTGGACATGCAGGCTCTGGATCCCCTGGCCGCCGTCGCTTTCGACTTTCTCGAGAACAAGTTCGACATGTTTGCCGTCATTGCCGCATTATTGATACTCAACGCGGTGGTTACGAACCGGTTCGCGACGAACATCCTCGCCCACGAGGAAAATCGGTTTCGGGCGAGACAGTTCACCGTCATCGAACGAATGGTTCTCGCCTTCAAGTGGAAGAACGAGCAGACCGCGCTGGCGTCCGGCAACGAGACGCTGATGAAGGTGAAGAACGCGAGCACGGCGGTCGTCCTCTTCGGTATCTTGACCCTGGCTTGCACGTACTTCCTTCCCGAGTTCCAGGTTCCCAAGGTGGTGGAATACGTCATGACGGGGAATGAAACCCTGTTGAACACGCTCTACATTGAGGATTTCATAGCCGCAGCGGTATACGTGGTCTTCGTGTGCGGTTTGCTCGCGATCTCGATCTTCCTCGCGGCGTTTTATTCTGGCAGGGCGATCACATACCAGGGGCAGCATTACTGGCGGCAGCGTCGTTTCAGCATTGCCGTCGCGTTGAAAGCAATCGGTTACGCGGTCTCTTTCTCCCCGCTCCTTCCCGCCCTCCTCTACCTAACCGGGGTCTCCCCGTACGTCGCGATGATCGCAACAATTCCCGCAAGCCTTGCAGGAACATGTGCATGGCTCGTGATCATGCTCATCTTCTGGAAGCACCAGGACGAGGTCGCGCTCGACCCGAAGGCGCGGGCTATCAAGGAGCGCGCCGGGTTAATCGCCACGCCCGAACGCCGGGGTGATTTTCTCAAGAGGTGGGGCTTCTGGTTCATTATACTTGCAGTCATCAGCATTTCCGTCATCAACGGAGCGATCTGGTTTCCTGCAACTATCATGTATGCCCAGGCGACCGAATGGTACGACTGGGGCTTCTACTGGTGGGCCGGGGTGCTCGTCGTGGCCGGGCCGGTAGTGTTGTTGCTTTTCCTCCGGAGTGTTTATGCCCGTCGCGTCTTGATGGGGTACTTGCTCGGCATGCTGCTGGTCATGGCTATCGAGTTCGCGACGATCCTCCCCTTGTCCATCGAACCCGCGGCGATGGTCTACGCCACCATCTTCCCGGGCCTCGTCGGCTTCACCGGGTGGGAGGACCCCCTCACTTCCAGCGGGCGCCCGTTGCACGTGATCGGGTTGATCGGGGGGGTCATCGTGGCGATCGTGGCACTCTTCATCGTCAAGCGCAAGGCCATTCCCGTCCCGATCACGACCCCCAAGCACCCGCGTGGTTTCTCGTCGTGGCGCAACTTGATGTCATTCATCACGGGCCGCGAGGGAAAAGAAACAGTTCGAAACGTGGTCTCGCTCGTGTTTCTTGCCACGAGCCTGGCGGGCGTTTGTCTGACCTTCCAGCCTCCCGCCACCATCACGCTCGAGCGTCCCGCGGGCAACCCGATGCGGGTCTCGTTTTGGGGCAGTGGATTCCGTTCTCAAGCTGAATTGCCCAACAGCACGCTGTCGATCCTGGGTAGCAATAATATCAGGCTATACGGGTGGTTCGACGAGTACAATGTGGCAGGTGCATTGCGTTATGCGAGCAGGGGCGTTGAGGTCGTCGACACGACCGGAGTCCCGAAGAACGATACCGAATTGACTGAAAAAATCGCGAGTTTAAATAACACGATGAACTTCTGGGACGCGAACGGCTTACGCAACAACCCTTTCCTTGGCTTTACCTTCGACCACGAGGAGATGCGGGGGCTGGCGCGATTCAACGCGACGCAGTATGCCACCATGAAGGAAATGGTCAGGCAGCTCGCGAATTTTGTCACGAGTCGTGGCTACCAGCTGTTTTCGACCACCTACCTCATGACCATCAATGACTTGCTGGACGGCGACGAGGACGTGTCGACCATCAACTTCGTCCCGTTCGATCCCGCGTGGAACGTCTCCCATTTCGACTGGATGGTTTACCGGACGGAGATCGCCATCGAGTATGACGAGCCCAGCCCCGTGTTCACGTACGAGTGGGCGCGGTGGATCAAGCACTTCATGCTGCGGACGGGCGGACCCGCTTTGTTGGCAAGGGCGTCCATGTCGATCGGCGTCACGTCGGACGAGCTCCCGCTGTACCGGGATCCCGGCGGGCTCGACGAGTTCTTGATGGACGTGAAGATCTGCCACGCGATGGGAATTCCCGAGATCAAGATTTTCTACCTTGGAAGGGCCAGCGACGAGATGTTCCTTGGAAAATGGGGTGAGGCCGGCCTCATCCACATGCTAGACGAGATCCAGAATTACACGAGCGTGTCGTTCCCGTTTGTCCGCCGTGCTACGTTCTTCGGGAACCTCAAGGGCGCCGAAAACCCAACCGGATCGGTCTTCGGCTTCATGTACCAGGATTTCTGGCTTGAAGAATCGATCGGCATGCTGACGTTTGTCCTTCTATTCATGATTCTCCTCGTGCCTCCATTTCTCGCGTCGATGAGCACCAAGCTTCCCCTTTCTAGAGGGAGAGAACCGAGGCGGTTGCCGAATGTTCGATGGCTCGGCACGGCCCTCGTGGCGATCAAGATAGCCACGATTGCCCTTGCCGTGATGCTTGCCATCTGGATCCCGTTGTCACTCGCAAATTTCGGGATCTTCACCTGGGATATCAATGAATTCCTTGGATAAGCTTGGGTCCTTTTCTTTTTTCTTGAATTTAATCTTCTGAAAACATTAATAACGGTTCAAGCAAACAACGTGAAATATAAAAATGATATAGAAAAGAGAAAGGTAATATCTGATCGAAGGTTATAATCGGTGGATATCCCACCACCATGGACGATTCCGTGAGGTGAACGCCGTGAAAATCGCTGGTCTAGAAGCCGCCGATGAAAATGTAGTCCCGGATCCAAGCAAACAACCGAAATTCCTCCAGCTCTTGAGGCCGCGCGTTCGATTGGAAATTTTCTTGCTCCTCGCGTTATTCCACGAGTTGAATGTTACCCAGATCAGTAACATGTTAAATCGCAGCAAAGCGACTGTCGCGCGGCACTTGAAGCTGCTGGAAATCCAGCACGTGCTCGCGGTGGATCAAGACACGGATTCCAATCGCACGATCAAGCCTTTGAAATATCGAATACGCGAGGAACACATCACGGACTTATTGACGAGCGCACCCCCTGATGTCGCCTTGGATCCTGAGAATGCACGCAAGCACTATGCACAACAACTCGATCGGATCCGGAAAACCGCAATCCTTGTGGAAAACTCTATGAAACTAATCACTCCCTTCGTTGATCACCTGGAACATGTCGTGCTAGACCGTGGCTTGGAAGAGGTTGCACGAGTCTTTGCTGATTACATCACGAGAAAAAAACTCTGCTTCAGGGCGCTCTTGCTCGAAGAAGAGAAGCTTGACGAGTTTAATGCGATTTACCAGGAATTTCGAGACAAGGTGGTGAACCTGGCGAATCGCCCGGTGCATCGCGGATCTCTAGGTGAGGAAACGGTTAAGGGGATTATCTTCATCGACGCGACCCTCCCCTTGCTCGATTTGCTCCAGACAGCCAACCTTGAATAGATCTTTGCCATATTTATCCGGATCACGATTTTAAATTCGGTAACACGCGACACGTGTAGTGGCAGCACGTTCGCAATATCAAGAAAGAAAATCAAGGAAACATGGAAAAGATTTCAACCGATCATTTCATCCGCGTCATGCCAATAAATATCAAGACGAAACCGACGAGCATGATGCCATGCCCGAGCTCTTTCGTGTCCGAACTCAAGATCAAGCCCGCCACTTCGCAAATGAACCCGAGGAAAATCAATATACCGACCACGCGCATGTTTCCCGAACCGATGATCGCGATCCGGAGGTACAAGATGAGGATACTTAACGTGATGGCGATCATCGCGAGGTAATCGACGCTGATCACGATGTAGATCAATAAACCGTTGTAATTCGGGGCGAGGCTGAATAAAAACAAGCTAATAGTGAAAGCGAGGGCAACGATACCTAACACGGTCAAGACGACCTTCTTATGCATGAGGAGGAATCTCTCGATGGCGAATGCCATGGGGATGGCTCCCAAGAAGAAAAACAGGAACATGAAGACCATCCACTCGTCTGGCAATCCGATAAAGTAATCGAAACCATCAGGAATGACATCCGCATAGGTGAAGACCTCCGCGATTCGTAATTCTGTTTGAATGAAATTAAACGCGAATGACAAGAAGAAGAACGAGAACGAGAAGAAATAATTCTTTTTAGCAGTTATGCCGGCCGCCCCCGCTTTTCGAGCAAGGACGAGTGCATAAATCCAGAAGAAAATACATAATGCTATCAATACAATGCGCAGCCACCAGTCTGCGGAGAACAGGATTCCTGCATAATCGACTTGGTTCATGCCTGATCATCGTTTAAATGTTGTGCAATGATATATGAAAAATGATACGTCTTAATATTTAAAAAAATAACACGTATTTAAACACTGAGCCCCTATCAACTAGTAAATGAAATGTTCACGTGCATTTTCCATCTAATGGAACGTGATGGCCTTTTTAACAAAAAGGAGCATTCTTTTCCTATCTCCTCAAGTAAGTATTCACGTAGCATGAATCGTGGGATTTTTAACGCACCACGAAAAAAGGGATGGTGTTCGTAAACAAGAATGACAAAATTCCGTGCTATCAACAACTTGAACAAGGGATTCGAACCATGAGAATATCACAAGATCAGCGACTCATTAACGCTTTTATCGGGGGTATTGCCTCCCTTGCAGCAGGCGTGTATTGTCTTTTCATTTTGCAGCAAATGGGAACCTATGGTTTCGTTCCGGCCATCATCGGTGCTATGATGTTCACCGGTGCCATGATCATGAGGGATCCCGTGAAGGAAAAGGGAGGTGGACTCGTGCTACTCTTCGGGGTCATCCTGCTCTTCATGACCTTCAACAACATCACGAACTCGATGGTCTCGCAGTATGGCATAGATCTCGGCTCGGAGACCTTGAATTTCGGCATCATCGACCGGGCGATCGTTACGATCCTCCTCTTGCTTGGCGGGACATACGGGCTCGTGGGCGCGATCGACGGGATCTTCGAGAAAGACGTCTTTTTCAAGTTTCTCCAGCAATGGAAGGTTCCGAAGATCACGATGCTCTTGAACGCTGCGCTGACGAGCTTCGCCCTGCTCTGGATCACGTTTTATATCATGATCACGCGGCACTGGCTCGAGAGCTTCCTGTTCATGCCGATGGCAATATCGGCGATGGCCGCGTTCTTCATCGGGTGGTGGACGATCAACCGTGGCAAGAGCATCAGCATAATCGTCCTGGGAAATATCCTATGTGCCGTGCTCTTCGGCTTCTTGAGCTTGCTCGATTTCATATATCTCCCCCTCTGCATGTTGAATATCCTTTCAAACGGCGCGTTGATAAGCACGACGAGCGAACAAACGACCTTCTGGCCGAGGCTCAACAAGATCCGCAACGTGCCATCCCGGGTAATAATGCGAGCACTGATGGGCTTTGGACTGGTAGGACTCGTTGCCGGCGCAGCGCTGCCGTATCTCATCACAAAATGGCCGGCGACCACGATCTCGGTGCCGGCGAGCAACCGGTCTGACATCATGGAGATCAACTGGGCATACGGCAGCGAACAAACCGAAGACTTCGACTGGATCACCAGGCCCGAGATCATCAACATGATCCAGACCATCAACAACAATTCCGCCCATTATCGCGCCAACATATCGATCACGGTACCCGTCGTCAGGGAAGTGTTCAACAGTTCTATCAGCAATATCATGAAGACGCTGTATGCCAAGAACATCACGTTCGATGTCATGCCCATCGTCGATTCCTCCCAATTTGGTCTCAGCGACGAGTACATCCACGACGGGAGCATCGGCCGCTACAGGAAGATTTACTACGAGATGCGCGAGTGGCTCCTTTCCGAAGGCGTCATCGATCCTGGGAACGTTTCGATGCCCAACGGAAGGATGTATCGGGCACTCGTCGTGGATCTGGAGCGCACGCAGCAGATCTCAGGAAGTATCAGCGGGCTCGTGATGAACTACATCGGCGGGCCGGATCCACACGTTCTTGGCAGCAACGACTTGATCGCGCTGATGCAAGAGTTCAAGAACAACGGGGAGAAGGTCGCGGGAGCGTTTTTCGACTTCCACATCTTCGACTTCATGGACATGGACGACGCCCAGCAAGAGTTCTTCAAGATAAGCATCGTGCCGCCGTTCGACTGGGAGTACATGGCGACCATGGTCTACCAGACGGGATCAGGATCTAACTTGTCGGTCCTCGCCTATGCCAATGAAATGAACTATCACTTCGGCAACAAGGGCGTTCCGTACGTGGTGACCTATGATTCTGACTACGAGGACATCCTCACCCGCTTCCGCATCTTGAAGAACAAGGGTTTCCCGAAGGTGGGCGCGTGGGCGATGCACGAGCTCTTCTTTAACGGGTCAAACTTTGGAATCAACAGGCCCCACAAGGACGCGAGCGGCTCGGCGGACACGTGGAACACGACAAGGTTCATCCAGCTCCACGAGGATCTCAAGGACAACGACGACGTGACCTTCACGTTCGATCAATTCCAGGAAACGAACAAGTACTACATGCTCGCGTTCTTGCTGGACGCGTGGCTCGTTCGCCGGCCAGTTTACACGTCGTGGCCGATCATGGGCACCCGCTTGCCCGAGTCGCAGTTCGACACGTACACGGCATGGTGCATCGTGACATTCATCGTCCTCGGCTTCTTCACGGTCTACATCGCCTGGGATCCCTTCCATCCGAAGCCCAAGGATCGGCCGCAGAAGCTGGATGCGACGACCGCCGCGTTGCTAGGTAGGAAGGAAGGCGATGCCCTCTAATCCCTTATTCCAATGTTTTCTTTCTTCTTGTCCCTTGATCACCTTTTGATGAAACTTTTTGAACCAGAGGGCGTTAGCTCCCCTCATGTCCCAAGAAAACCTTGACGAGTACAAGGAATACAAGGAGCAAGTCCTCGCGGGCGCCAAGGCCATCTATAACATGGGCCTCGTGCAGTTCGGCGAGGGGAACGTCTCCGTGCGGGTGAAAAAGGCCGACGAGTTTTTCATCACGCCGTCGCAGAACGACTACGCGAAGATGACCGTGAACGATGTCGTGCACATGAAGATGGACGGCACGCCGATCAGCCAGGGCAAACCGGTCTCGTCTGAATACAAGCTGCACGTGGCCATCTACCAGGCGCGCCCGAAGGTCAATTGCGTCATCCACACGCATTCGCCTTACGCAAGCATGCTGGGGATAACCGTGAAGGAGATCCCCGCCGTGTTCGAGGAAATGATCACCTTCCTTGGCGGCCCCGTGAAATGTGCCCCGTACACGCAGTCGGGGACGGAGGAACTCGGTAAAGTCGCGCTGGAAGCCATGGGCGACACGAACACGTGCTTGCTCACGAACCACGCCGTGGTCGCGTGCGGGCGTGACCTGGACAAGGCCGTCAAGGCAGCAACCCTCGTCGAGAAGGTGGCCATGATTTACTGGGGTGCCTTGCAAGTCGGCACGCACGTCGACACGGTTCCCGCGGACAAGATCGAGAAGTTCAAGGACATGTTCAAGGGCTTGTTTTCGACCGCGCCGCGGAAGAAGGTGGAATGAACAAGCCCTCTCTTTCACTTTCCGATCATCCGGGGGAATATACACGGGGACGGGTACAGCGAAGGATTCAAAAAAGGTGCGGACAAAGGTTAAGCATCATGGCGGTACCATCCAAGAAGAAACCGACCGAGTCGGAGATTGATGCGGCAAAGAAATGGTCCATCTGGGAAAAAGAAGAATCCACCTTTGATTGGCATTACGACAGCGAGGAGACCTTCTACGTGCTCGAGGGCGACGTGACCGTCACGTGGAAGGGCGGCGAGATATCGTTCACGAAAGGTGATTTGGTCACGTTCCCTGAAGGGCTTGATTGCACGTGGCACGTCAAGAAGAAGATCCGGAAGCATTACAATTTCAAGTAACATGGATCCATCAACGAGGCCATCCTGCACGTGAGAAAACCGGCACCGAGCGCGGAGAATATCCAGCAGCGCATCAGAAGGCTGAAGATGACCAAGGTCGTCGAGGTCGAGGGCGCGAAGGTCGGAGACACGGCGCCGGCCTTCCGGTACATCATCATGAACCTCCCGATGAGCAGGGTGTCGAAGGAGAAGCTCGACGAGATGGCGGCGAAGACCCGCCTGGTGCGGCCGCTCCTCAAGTCCTGGATCGCGAGCGATGCCGACATCCCTCGCCTGGTCGATCTCTACAACGCCTCGTTTTTCCAGTGCCCGGATCCGTACCGCCCCGTCACGGAGGCGGACATGCGCGCGATCTTCGAGAAGTCGACCATCATCATGGGAAGCATGTACGGCATGGACGCGGCGTTCATCGTGAACAAGATCGAGACGAGCGTTTCCCAAACCGGCAAGGAAGAGCGCGTGGGCGTCATTTGTGGCATCGCGGTGCACCCCCGGTTCCGCCAAAAGGGACTGGCGACAGCGATCGGGCTGGATGCATATGAATTCTTCAAGGAGAAGAAAATCGACTATCTGCAATGCGAGGTCTACGAGAAAAATGACCCGAGCATGTCGTTCATCACGTGGGTCGGGTTCCGCCCCGCGGGCCAGCTCGTCGTGAAGACGCCATCGGCGCAGCGGATCAACCCGCTAGAGCACGTTTAAGCGAGCGGGTGCTTCACGATCGGCTCCTCAAGAACTTTCAAAGGATTACATATTCGGATCATCGAGGATCTTGCCCACGTCGACACAATTCCCAACGAAACGTATTAATCCATGCCACTTTTTTATTCTTATTGACAATATAGGTCGAAGCGTGAGAAATCGTGCCGTTCAAAAAGGAATTCGATTCTAAGCTCGAGCCTTTACGAGAGATAGGCTTCATCCTCACGGAAATCAAGGAGGTCGCCACGTATTCCGAAATCAAGATAACGAACAAGGGCAACGGCATATATCTTGCCCGAGTCGGGTTCCAGCCAGTTTTGGAAAAGGATCGTGAAGAAATAACCGACCGGATTACCAAGTTACTCGAGAAACACGCGTGGGAAAAGGAATGAAAGCATTTATCTTTTTTTCTTGATCTTGAACCCCAGCGCGTGTATCTTTATCACGTTCCAGGGTGTCGCGAGGGTAAACTTGGTATCCGGCACGTAATGTTGGCTCAATTGCATCCAACTGCCGAGGATGGCCGAGTTTACGCCGAGCTTCGAGAAAAAACGCCGCTGGCTGGGCTTCGACGGACGTTCCCCGACTATCGAGTACGTCGCCGCGTACATGGACCACTTCATCGCCTCGACGGCGTACCTCGTGGCATTGCTCGTTAGTGGGAGCAGCACGACTGCGCCTAAGGCGAGGACCACGTTCATCAACAAGCTCCTCACGAGGTCCAGGATCATGAATTTCCCGTGACACATGGTGGATTGCATCGCCCGCACGCTGTTTTCTGTAGTGCCATTGCCATGGACAAGGGTCATGTGGCACAGCGCGGAGCCGAAGACGATGCTCGTCGGGGCGAGCAACCACGAGAGGACCTTGTTGGTCTTGAAGATGCTCGCGAATCGCGCGTCCTTGAAGTCACGTTCCCGGGACAAGAAGATGCTCTCGTGCATCCCTGTCTGGCGTTCGACGACATCCAAGATGGTCGGGACGATCCCATGTCGAGCTGTGACGTTGTTGGCGAGGAGATGCTGGAGCGCGTACAATTCTGGCAAGGCCGCTCTCGCCCGGTCGGCAATATCGTCCTTCACGATGACCAGCAGATCGACATCGCTCGTGCCATCCACACAATTCGCCTCGTCCCTCGCATGACTCAGCGATCCGAAAAGGAACAGCGCATAGCTCGTGCTCGGGATGTATTTCTCGAGGATCTTGATGACGCGCTTGATATACGCGGCCGCGTACCGCGGGAGGTCATTCGGGATGCACGCGGGCGTGATCAACAGGAGCACCTTCGGGATTCGTGTGGTGAAACGTGATCGTGAATGACGGGAAATGCGATAGTGAAAAGCTTAACCATCCAGTTTCCCCCCGCAGCTCGGGCAACTCGAGAGGCCCGCATCATTCAATGGCTTTCCGCAAAATGGGCAGTATTTCTCGACTTTCCGTTCTCCAGTGGCCGCTGGCGTTGTCGGTGCAAGGTGTCTTGCCTGCTGGATCCTGGCCGCGGGTAATGCACCATCAGATGCGCTTCTATCTCCGTGGTAGCGCTCCCACGTGGATTGTCTTCGCTCATTCTGCTCCTTGATGTGCCGTATGGCCCCGTAAAGGCTCCCGATAAAAAATAGGATGCCGAGATTCGCAATTACCACTGCCAGGGTCCACATGGGTTCGAACGGGATTAAAAGAAAAGCTAAACATGCGTAGAAGAATGCAAAAAACAAGCAACAATGGCTCAACGCGAGGGCGACGAATGGTTTATGGTTTGGCGATGACACATTACTCTCCTACAAGAGGTTTATCGCCGCGTCACTTTTCTGCTTTGATGTGGAAATGCGAACATGAAGGACCAATCCCCTGGCCTATTCCTCCTTCAGATTGATTACCGTCGGCGGGTTCGGGAAGTCGCCATCGAAGTCGACCCGGCCTTGCTCCTTCATTTTTCTCAGTACCAGGCGAAGACCCTCGAAGTGTTCCCCCAGCTGCGCGATGATATCCTTGTATGCTATGCTGCCGTTTTTTTCCTTCAAGAGCTTCAAGATGGAAACGGTGGCGTCCGTGGGGGGAGCACCAGACTTCGACGAGGAGGTGGCCTCGTCCTTTACCCGCTTGAGCGCGAGCGCCCGGTCCTCCTCCTTGACTAGCTTGATCGTTGCACCGAACGCTGGAACCACGCCATCGAACGAGACCAAGCCACTCTCTTTTAATTTCTTGAGGATGATGCGGCAGCCCTCGAATTTATCCGCGCATTTTTCATTGAGCTCCTTGAACCCCATCTGGCCCTTGTTCTCGGCTAACGTTTTTAAGATAAATTGTTCTTCACTTGTTGGAATAATATTCACCTTTATCGTGTTTGTATAAATATAATTGACTTTAAACGCGTAGACTGTCTCGAGTTTTAAGCGCAGATTGTGTAATATCTTGCCCCGGCCGGAATGGACCGCGTTTATTATGTTGATTTTTTGGTAACTGATAGGAACATGTCGATAAAAGAATTCCGATCTTGCATGTGGAAACCCTTCATTACTAAATCATTGCGTCAAAGGCTTCTAATTCTCGTGATGCGGCACTGGAGAGGCTTGTTATCTGCAGTTCTTTCCATTTCCAGCAAGTGCGTGGCACTCTCCTCCCCGTACGAAACGTGCAGCTAGTTCCGATGAAAAGCGTGGCTTGTTCTAGGCTGCTAGAAAGGTAGCATTAAAAAGCGCCATGTACGATGTGGAATCACTTAAGTTCCATTTCGAATGATCTGAGGAACGAGAGGCCATGGTCGTAAAACAACTTCGTAAAGCCAATTTCTTCAAGAAACTGTTGATAATCGTCGGATTCTTTTCCATCATCATGTTCTTATCGGGTGGAGATTCCGGCTTGCCTTCGAAACCCTGGCATAATGATGTCAGTACCCCCTCATGGATCAGTGCGCCGATCTATATCAACGGCAACGCCCAACTCGCCGCATTTTGTGGGACTAACGGATCCGGCAATTCAACTAACCCGTTTACCATCACTTATGCGGAGATCAATAGCGTCAATGTATCATCAGGCGCGGCACTCTATATCAACAACACGAGCGCTTACCTCATCATCGAGAACTGCACGGTGAGCGGGGCTATTGGAGATATGCAAGCTGGTATCTATTTGAACAACTGCAGCCACGTGACCGTGAAGGGCTGTAACGCGACCGGAAACTATGCCGGCATCGTCGTGGCGTGGTCCGACAACGTGACCGTCACGGGAAATAATGCATCGGATAATTCTTACATCGGGCTTGCCATCACCAACTCCAGCGAATGTAACATTACATGGAACGATGCAATTGATAACGGCCTCGCTGGGATCGGAATGGCTAGCTCTGATGGGGTGATCATGGCCCACAACAATGCGTCATTGAACGTGAATTACGGGATCGTCTTGTCCAGCGCCAGCGGGAACACGGTCGAGGAGAACGAAGTAAAATATAATGAAAACACGGGCATCCAGCTCACCTTGTCCAACACGAATTCGATCAAGCGCAACAACGTTTACAACAACTCTGCCGGCCACGGGATCGCGCTGGATAGGTCGAACTCGAACAACATAACGCAGAACACGGCATCCAAGAACAATGTTGCCGGGATATACGTCTACAACTCGGATAACAACATCATCGATGGCAACATCTTGAACAACAACACGGAAGGCATAGTCCTCGATGCCGGCTTCTTGCAAAGTTCGAATGGGAACCAGATCCTGATGAACAACGTGAATTCCAACAGGATGATCGGGATCGTGATCGGGAACGCGGACGCCAACTCGATCATCTTGAACAACTTCGTCGGCAACCTGGTACAGGCATATATTGGAGCGTCTTTGTTCAATTTCAACATCAACAACGACTGGAACAACACCGCGCTCGGGAATTATTGGAGCGATTACACGGCCCAATATCCCTATGCCACGAACGATGGCATCACCTGGGATACGGCGCGATACATCATAAACACGGTCTCGCCCGCGCCATCCCGCGCGTACGATTACCACCCGCTCGTCCAGCAAACGACGTTGAACTACCACGCGCCGGCCCTGACGTCAAGAAGCGTTTCCCCGGCTACCGGGACGCTATTGACAAGCTTCACGTTCCGGGTTACATACACGGATGCCGACAACAACGCGCCCATAGCAATTTCCGTCATAATAGCCGGAAATACGTACCCGCTGCAGAAGCAAACGCCGGGCGACGTGAATTACATGGATGGCTGCGTGTACTTCAGGACGATGTACTTGCCAGCCGGCCTTTGGAACTTCCAGTTCGCGTGCAACGACACGAGGTTTTCCAACGTGACCCTCTTTTCCTCAGTGACAGTGACCTCCTCCAATGCCGCGATTCCCACCCTTGGCTCCGGCGACGTCATGCCCGGCCACGGGTACAGCGACACGACCGTTTTCGAATTCACGGTCATCTACTCGGACGCCGATAACAACGCCCCCACGGCGATTAACGTGACCGTCAACTCCACGGCGCAGAACGCCACGTTCGCGATGGCGAAGCTCGACCCGCTCGGCACGAACTACATGGACGGGTGCACTTACATCGCCAGCACGACATTGACCGGCGTCGCCAACTACACTTACCATTTCCGTGCATATGACGGGGCATTCCAGGGCACGTCGACGACCTACACGGGTCTCGAGGTCGATCCCTCCTACACCATAGCTACCAACGGCATGCAATGTGCCTATGAAGGCTGGGTCGATAACGACATGCAACCTCGGCAAAACATTTCCTCCGTAGAGATATACACGGGTGGCCCTACCACGTTCAACGTGGCCTCCTCGATCCAACCTCGAACGATAAATGGCCGCACGCGTGTGATAACGGCCGTCTCCGGCAGCCAAGCCTTCAAGGTTGGTTCCCACGAGCCCGCGCGCATTTTCACGGATGTCGAGATCGGCAGCAAGGTGCTCATAGCCGTTGTTTTGGAACAAGGCGGGGATCAAGAGTTCACGGTTACCGGCGAGACCGAGTTCCTCGCCATGAACCGGCTGTTCAAGTGCTGGGTCCTCGAATCGCCATCGGGAAGCGTCGCTTACTACGACAAGTACTCGGGCGTGCTCGTGAACGGAACGTTTTATTCGACGTTCATGGGGGTGAGTATCACGTATAGCATCCAACTCACCTCGACTGCCGTCCTCGCGCTGGCGCCGAACACCCACGCGCCCGGATTGGAATTTCCCAATTACACGCCCGGTTCTGGTAACCAGAACACCCTCTTCACGTTCCGCGTGACCTTCACCGACCAGGACAACCTCGGCCCCGTATCCATGAACCTTTCGATCAACGGCACTGACTACGCCATGGCAAAGCAGAATCCGGCAGACACGACCTACACGGACGGGTGCGTGTACCAGTATTCGATCTACCTCCAACCTGGCACCTACGTGTATAAGTTTTCCACGAGCGATGGCGTGTTCACCAACTCAACAAGCCCCATGAGCGGGCCGACCGTGACATTGAGCAACACGCGTGCACCTTCATTGTCCGGCGTCCAAGCGAGCCCGCTGAGCGGCTATAATGGCTCGACAGTGTTTTCCTTCACGATCACCTATACCGACTTGGACAACAACGCGCCGCGCTGGCTCAACATGACGATCAACGCGACCGTCGTCACGATGCACAAGGCCGATCCCCTCGATTCGAGCTATGCCAACGGCTGCCTTTACACTTGCAGCCTCGTGTTAAACGTGACAGGCCGCTACACCTACTCGTTCACCACGATGGACGGCACGTACAGCGCGTCTGCAGGCCCGTATAGCAACATCGTGGCCTACAAGTACTACCCCATCTTGCCGGCGACGGGTTTTTACAACTACACGTATTCCACGGAATTCCCGGCGGCAGTATCGGAAGACGGGAACGAGTCGTTCGCGGATCTCGGCGGGGGGTTAACGTACATCGAATCGTCATTTTACAACCGCACGATCAACCAGGCCACGCGCGAGATCGTGGATGATCACGGCGGCAGCTTCTACAACGGCTCGCACGAGCCCATGCGGATCTTCACGAACGTCGAGCTCGGCAGCACGGTGCCGATTTCAGTCTTGAATTCAGGAGACCAGCTCTTCACGATCACGGGAACGACATTCCTCCACGCGATGGGTCGCCCGTTCGAGTGCTGGGTGCTCGAGTCCCCCGAGGGCAGCATCGCATATTACGAGAAATACTCCGGGGTACTCGTGAACGGCACGTTCAACTATTACTTCCTCACCATCGAGCTGTCGTATTCCCTCGTGATCCGGAACACGAGCATTCCCCTCTCGCCCAACGCGCATGACCCAGAACTTGTCAACGTCATCGTGAACCCCCCGACAGGCGACCAGATGGATTTCTTCAAAATTTACGTGACGTACCGGGATCTCGACAACAACGCCTCCGCGTATGTCCGCCTGGTTTTCAACGGCGTCACCTACACGATGATCAAGAACGACACGGGGGATATCAATTACACGGACGGCTGCGTGTTCAACTGGACGGTTAGTCTTCTGCAACCCGGCAGCTACTTGTATCATTTCGAATGCAGCGACGGCCTCTTCACGAACTCTTCCATAACCTATACACTCGTCGTCACACAGACGAACAATTGGTCACCCGGGCTCGCTTCCGCCGTGGTGTCTCCCGGTAACGGCACCCAAGGCCCTGCGACGTTTACTTTCCGGATTACCTACTCGGATCCTGATAACAACGCGCCGAGATACGTGAACATGACGCTGGCCGGGGTCGTCTATCCAATGGCCAAGTCGAACGCGTCGGACACGAATTATATCGATGGCTGCGTATACGTGGCATCTGTATTATTGCAACCGGGCAATTATTCGTACAATTTCACGTGCGCTGACTCGGCTTTCCAATGGAGCACGACGACCTACCGGCTAAGAGTGGCCGTAACACCGCCACCGCCAGGCCTTACCACGGAAATGATCATCATCATCGCCGCGGTCGCGGGCGGCATCTTGCTCGTCGCCGTGATCGCTGGAGCGAGAAAGAAGAACGCGAAGAAGGCATCGATACCGAAGCAGCAAAAGGCTGCATCCAAGTCCCGCGAGAAGGCGGCGAAGAAGCTACCCGACGTGAGCGCTCCAGAAGGCGCCGGCGTTCCGTCGCAATTGCAATTCGCGGCCATCTCCACGCCGGCCACCGTCCCGGCCGGCTCGGGCACCCCGACCCTAGGCAAGTTCCAGTGCCCCTCGTGCAAGTTAGAATACAAATTTCAAATAGTGGACATCGCATCGCAGTATACTTGCCCAGACTGCAATCAATTACTATTACGGCTTGTCATCTGTACCCAATGCGGCACGCCAATGTCGATCACGCAGGAGAAATTCCCGGAATACATTGGTAAAAGTCTGCAGTGCACGAATTGCAGGAATATCTTTAAGGTTTGATTACCGGGACTAATTAGATAATTGTCAACATCACTTTTTTCCTCACCATTACACTCTTCAAAATACAGCACTATTCATCATCAATTGTTCACGATCGAGGTTGATTCTACCACTATATTCATTCTCCGGCTATTTTCCACCTCATTTTTCCGAGTCATTTTTTCCGTAGCGAACGATATCGGTCGAAAAATAATATACATTGGCACGTTTGGGCTAGTTTTATGAACGAATGATGAATTGGCCAACGTGATTAAACGGGCGAATTTGATGTTCTTTTTCTTCCAGTTCACGCTCTTGGTTCGACGGGATGCGTGCTTCTTGCGACGGGTCATTCACGGGCACAGATTATTTTGTCGATGACCGTGATCGATAACTGGTTCGAGAAAGGGCAACTCCTTTTTGGATAATGGCGCACGAGTTCCTTTTTAATGGTTTTCATTCTTCCATTTCCATCATGAAACGAAAATACGTGAAAAAAAAAGAGATTCGTGTTTCCATCATCTTTAAAACCGCTGCTGGATTGGTTCTCACGCTGTCAAACTTGCTGATCTGCTGTCCCGACTATTTTTCCACCGACATCAGCCGTAACGGCACCCGGCCCCGCGAAAATGGTCGTGTCGCTGCATTCATCTGCAACAATTCCGATTGTCGCATTAAACGCGGCAAAAAGACCGGCAGGCAGTTCACGGTTCTCACGTCGGGCCAGATCGTTAAGCTCGTAGGACATGAAATCGAGGAGATGATCGATGCTCTCTACCGGCATGGTGCAAAGGCCAAAACCATCGCCGCGCAGCATGGCGTTTCGGAAGCTTTCGTGTC
>JAUQYZ010000081.1 GCA_030587475.1 Candidatus Sigynarchaeum calidifontis | reverse complement strand
TGAAGGGGTTCGTGCGCCGGAATTCGGCGTGAAAATAGCCGCTGTATTCAGGCACTTCGCCCAGCTCGTAGTCGACGTAGAAGTACTGGCCGTGGCCCTCGCCGCTCTCGTTGACCAGCTCGACGACCGCCCGCTCGCGGAACGTCATCGGCGCGTAGCAGTTCAGCGCGCAGCCCTTGTTGAACTGGTTGTTAAGGTCGGTCGAAGCGCTGAAAAGCAGGCTCTGGAAGGAGTTGACGATGCCGTGCCCGAGGCAAAAGAAATCGCCAAGGGGGACGAGGATGCTGGGGAACGGTGCGTCGTCCCACGTGAACTTCAAGAGCACTTCCCTATAATGGTTGGATTGCGTCATCCAGATGTGCGTGATGCAGCCGGGTCCTTTGATGTCCGCAAGCGTTCGAGTCTCGCCAGGCGCTATGTGCCACGAGTCGGCATTCCCCCCCGTTATGTCATACGACGAGAACCGCTTGGTCTTGCCAGCCTTGATCCTTGACAGGTCATGGAGCATGTTTCTCTCACCGATGGATCCTTGCCGTGTCGGATGCTTTTATCACTTTAAGTCGAAGAACAATTCAAGGTGAACAAGGCAACATGCCCGATGACGAGCGGTTCGATGATCTGCCCCCCATCCCGCGCGACGACGCGACGCGCACCCGCCTCGAGCACGACACGTACTTGAAGGCGGTGAACAACCCGACCCGGCGGCGATTGCTCGAGCTCGTGACGAAAGCCCCGAGCACGCCCGGGGCCGTGGCTTCGCAACTCGTTCAAGAAGGGCTGCTCCATAACGAGAGCCAACTGAAATATCATCTGGACGTGCTGGAGAAGGCCAAGTGTATCGTGGTCGAGATCGACACGCACACGAATGCCAAGGCCATCAAGATAACCCAGGCGGGCCAGGTCGTCGAATACATGGAAAAATAAAAAGGATTTTTTTCCCTATCTCTTCAATCGCTCGATCATGTCGATGATGATCGTCGACATCCCGATACCCTCCTCGCCGAGACCCTCGCCAGTAAGCGGGTTGTAGTATTCCCAGATGCCGTTCTTGAGATACAGCTCGACCCAGCGGTCGAGGAGCAACTTGGCGACGTCCTCCCTGCCGTTGTTGATCAGCCCCTCCATCACGAACCACGCGAGGACGGGCCACGTGGTACCACGCCAGAGCAGCCGGTTCCGGTTCGGGTTGAAGGATGGTTCGGATTTCGAGACCGAAGGTATGGGGTACGGGAGCCAGAACTTCTCGGGATCCTGAAGCGTGGCGATGACCTTGTCGAGCATTTCCCGCGGGATGGTCTCGAACATGATCGGAAACAGCGACTGGGCCGTCTCCGCGTAGGAAACGCGCTCCTCGCCGCCTTGGTGGTAGAATGAAACGAACCTGCCGAGGCGCGGGTTCCAGCACTTGTAGAGGATCGCTTTCTCGAACAAGAGCTGCTTTTCCTTGCATCGGGTGGAGAGATTCTGGTCGTATTCCGATGCGAGTTCCGACAAGACGCCCCAGCCCGCCGCGTAGACGCTGCACACGCCGACATCCTCGACGTTGAACAGTTCCATGTCAAGGATTTTTTTCATGTCCCACTTGGCTTTCTGACGGTAGTCCTTTTGAATCAGCAAGAACTTGGGATAGGTCTTCCAGAACTTTCCTTGGTCTTGTTCCTTAACCCGGAGCGCGGGGTCGTAGATGGGTGAAGCGTCGATGCCGGATTCCCACGGGTGCACGATGCTGACCAGCCCGTCGCCGTCGGGGTCACGCCAGTTCTCCCACCAGTCGTAATATGCGACGATCTGGGGCAAAAATTCCTTTAATAGGGTGGTATCATTTGTCGCGTTCCAGATGGCACGGAGGGCGAATGGAAGCATAGGCATCTGGGTGATGTCCGTGAATTCGTCCCGGGAATAACCGAAGACCTTCCCGAAAAGTTTGGCAAGGAATTTCTTTGCACAGCTGGTTTCTTCCCCCCAAAAGATGATCTCGGGAATGAAACCGTCCGGTTGCTGGTACTGGAGCATCGTGCGCAAGTCTGCGATCGAGTTCTGGACATTCCGGTGGCTCCACGTGATCATGTGGAATCCAGAGTCCCAAAGCCACTGGTGGTGGCCATACTTCGTGTTCGCTGGAAAATAAAAATGATATTGCTTACCCCATTTCTCGCCTTTACACTCGTGCGATCGCAAGTAATCGTAGCACGCATCCATTATATCCTCGATGCTATGAAAATGGGCTTCGGCCATGGTGATCGTGCTTGATCGGGCCACGGAGGGTTAAATGGTTTCCGAAACCCCCAATGGCTTATTACGAGCGAGAGACAACCGTGATCAATGAGGATCTTACTTCTCTCGGATGTTGGCGGGAAGGCACCGGAAATATCCCGCGGGCTCGTCGAGGGAGCCGACTTCGTGCTGCTGGCGGGGGATGTCACGCTCGGTGCCAAGCACGAGAACGTCATCCGGCGGAACTTCGAGGCCGTCGCCGCGCTCATCCCGCCTGAGAAGCAGGTCCTGTACATCCCCGGCAACCACGACCAGCCCTCCGTCGCCACGGCACAGCCGTGGATGCCATCCAACTTTATATTGCTCCACGACAAGTACCTTGTGCTGCACGTCGACGGCTTCCCCAGGCCGGTGCTCGTGCTCGGCTTCGGGGGCGCCAAGCTAGGGCTTTACAACAACTTCGCGTTCAGCGAGGACGAGATGTCAGCAAGCCTTGCGCGCCTGTTCGATAGCACGGCGGCGGAGCGGAAGGCATCGAATGCCTTCACGATCTTGCTCGTCCACGACCCCCCGTACGACACCAAGCTCGACTTCACGTTCATGAAGACGCACGTGGGTTCCGAGGCCGTTCGGAAGGCGATCGAAGCGTACCAGCCCGACCTCGCGGTCGCGGGGCACATCCACGAGTCGCCTGGCGTGGACAAGATCGGAACCACGACTTGCGTGAACGCGGGGGAAGCACGCCAGGGCAGGTATGCGGTCGTCCGGATCGAGCCTGGAGGTATCGAGGTCGATTCTTTCACCTCGGACAAGCCGTGATCGCGTCTTCTGGAAGGAAATGCCAGGGGATCAAGCCTTGCGCTTCCTCGCGAGCAAGGCGATCCCGAAACCAACGGCGAACGGGATGAACAAGACCAGCTTCACGCCATAATAAATGTACAAGCCAAAGGACGCGATCGGCGTGAATGGTGACAGTACATTGAACACGCGCACGACGATTTCAAAGCCGATCAGCGAGAAAAACAAGAAGACCAGCCCGTTTCGTATCCTCGCAGATTTTTTGATCGGCATCTTGTCGAAATCGAGCGATGCGGGGCCGTCGCTCGGCATGAACCTGGAGCCCATCGTTGCGAGCGAAAACACGAACAAGAAGAGGGTCAAGGCATAGTCGAGCACGGTCGCGTCGATGCCGAACACGAGAGATCCTTCGGGGGGCACGGGCTCGCTTGCAACTGCGGCCCCGAACGAACACGCCAAGTACACGCCGAAAGCGATCACGACGAGCAAGTAGACCAGGAAGCGTATCCCCTTCCTTCTCTTGTCCCCGGTTAGTTCCGTTGCAAACTTGCACATGAAAACCGTTTCCATCACGCACCAGGCGATGAACGAGAACCCGAGGAGGAAGGCGTTGAACACGAGCAACAAGTAAAAGAGGAAGATGGTGCCAAACACGACAACAACAAGGGTGATGATGCGCACTGCCCACAAGGCGTGCCGCTTCTTGCGAGCGTCCCGCTTGTCACGAAACGCGCCAAAGAGGCGCCACAAGTTAAACAAGACGAGGAACAAGAAAAGATACTGGAATTCCACGTATGCGCACATGGCTATGGCAAACACGACGCCATCGGGAATGTGACCATACAAGTATTCGATGCTCACGAGCAAGAAGGCGAGCAAGAAGGTGATGATGGCACTGCCGCGGATCTCCTTGTCGGTGAACAGGAACTTGAAACCGGCCAGCTTTTCCTTGATCATGCGCGTGCCACCTCGAAGGGATGATATATGACCTGGTCCTGGACAGAAAAGCACGTTCGGAACGCTCAGATTTTCCCCGACTTGGTCTTTTCCTTGGTCCCCCATTCGCCAAACTGCTTGTCAAGTTCAGAGATCAGCAGATCGGTTTGCCCTTTCTCGATGATAACGACGTCCTCGCTTATCTGAAAATTAACGCTTTTCGAGAGCGCGAGTAACTTGTCGATCGTATCTTTCCTGCTGGTTCCTAGCATGCTCGCGATGTCGTCGATCTTGACCCGCTCGGAAACCTTCAAAAGCGCCTTGAGCTTGTCAAGCTGCTCATGTTCCATGCCCTTTTTCGCACGGGGGATCCGCTGCGCGACCCGGTGCTCGGCGGCCGGTCCCTGGGACGATGCCAGACCCGGATTGAGGCGCTTGAGCTCGGTGATCTTGGTGTAAAAGACAACAGTAAAGATAAAGCCAAGGATGAGCACGGGGATGCCAATACCCAGCAATGCCACTCGCAAGAGGTGAAACGGGAGAAAAAGGGGAACGATCACAAGAGAGAGACCGATTATCAAGAACAAGATACCGATATCCAGCATGATCTTCCATTTCGCGAGCTTTGCTTCCGGACGGTGCTTGTCAGCACGCCGCTGCAACCACTCGCCAACGATAGAACGACGCATGAACCACATTAAGGGAATGCCGATATTAATCATTGCCTCGCAAGCCGAGAATGCTCTAATTGGTTCCAACAAGCGCTGTTTCGAGGGATGACATGGACGCGGTAGTATATAAGCCCGAACCACCATTACACACCCATGGCGAAGAGAACCACGCGCACCAAGGACGAACTCGTCAACGAGATCATCGCCCGGCAAAAGGCGGTGATCGACCAGAAAATCCTCGAGCCGGTGTTGATCGACCTGCTCGTGCCGCTCGCTGGTGCCGAGGGGAAGATCAAGTCGATCGACGAGGAGGGAAACGTGACGATCGAGTTCCAGAGCCCGATCCTGTCCCATCTCAATTACTTGACCAAGAAAAAGCTCTCGGCCCTCCTCGAGATGATGGAAGAGTTGTCCCCCTCGAAAAAGAATGGCAAGTGAGACGCTACGGAAGGATCACTCTTTCTTGATGGAAGCAAGTTGACCCTTGGTGGTCTTTTTCAAGAACACGTCATACTCGCAAGTGGGATCGACGAGGCCATTCTTGATGTAGACACGCGGCACCCAGAAGATGTAGTCCATGCCCATCTTCGCGGGCTTGCGGGCGAATTTAATGATTCCTTGTTCGATTCCGGGCATCACGACTGCCTTCCCGCTTGCCACTGCTCGATCGGCATCGCTGCTTGCCCCTGTTAAGGATTCCGTGTTCGATGTTGGTTCAGCCGGTTTTGCTGAAACAGGCACATCGGGAGGTGTTTGACCAATGATCGTGTCCCATTCGCTGACGGTCTTGGTCATTGCCGACTCGATGATGCCCTCGCTCACCTGGAATTTTCGACGCAATTCAGCGTGGTCTATTTCGGGTCGAGCATCGATTTCCGCCCGGATGGCTCGCCGTACCTCCATCCCGGCACGCGACATTTTCTTTCCCATAAAGAATCAATATCACTAAGTGACCATCATTTTGCACCTTTTATTGTTTCTTTCATAATCGACATAATTCCCTCGGTTAAGACCCGGGTCGTGAAGGTCACGGCGTCGAAGAGTCCCGAGATGCCACGCTCGACGGGAATCCTGATCCATGGCCGCACGTCTTTCCACAGCATGACCGGCCTGCCACGGGCATGCAACCACGCCACCACCTGTCTCACTCGCGCGACCCGCCATCAGTTGTGCAGCATCATGCCGAGCACCAGGACGAATTGCCGGGCTGTCGGTTTGCAGCTGCGGATGTCACGGCAAAAGGATTCCTTCACGACCTTGAATCCATTCTCGATCAGCCAGCGTGCGTGGTAATCGCGTACCAGCTCGATGAACCCTTTGATACTCGACAAGACTTTTAACGCCATGTACGAAGGATCGTCCTGGAGGCCGGTAGTCGCCGCTTGGATCATCGGAGGTTCACGCGATGACTTCCGCCTGCCTCCTTTTTGCCTTTTCGGTCGAACCGCAAGAATACATGCTCGCTTGCCGGCACCACGCGTCGACGGGTGCACGGGGCGCGTGCGGGTTCCCGAAGCCCCCCGTGTTCGATGGACGGGCAAAAAATGAACGTGGGAATTATGTCGAGCTTGA
>JAUQYZ010000079.1 GCA_030587475.1 Candidatus Sigynarchaeum calidifontis | reverse complement strand
GCAGCGCCTATAAACCGTCACGACGATGTAATTTTCCCCCTTCCCAACGACGTGGTGCGGTTTCGACCTGGCTTGCACCTTCATTTTTCGCCCGCACAACTCGCACGTCGGCGTGGGATTAAAATCGAGCTCGATCCGCTTTCCATGAAACCGTCTTTGGAATTTCTGCACCGCGCGAGACATGTACCCATATCCGCACGAGGAAATTTGAATGTTTCGCCCTTTTTGTCGCCGTCAGGTGCCTTTGTTAAGATTAAAATGCTAACTTAATGACATTGGCCGCGAGCGGGGGGTGCTGGATCACCGTCGCTGGTGGCGGAACCGGAGCCTTTCGCGATGCGTTCAAGTCATCCTCGGGGGTGGCGGCGATGAGTGCATCCCACTCGGCGACGGTCTTTGTCAAAGCAGCGGCCACGATGCCCTCGGACACCTTGTACTTCTTGCGAAACTCAAGGTGGTCCGCGGCCGGGTTCGCGTCCACGTCGGCGCGGATCGCCCTGCGCAGATCCATGCCGTCCTTGGTCATCTTCTTGCCCATGCTTGCTCGCTTCCGAACCTATAGTCGATGTTATTAGGGACGCATACCGATAAATACCCGGCCGTGCCCATAGAATACGTCTTAGACAACTCGTGACGCCCGCGCCGGGCGTCGCACGGGTGCGGGTCGATGACGAGCATGCGCGTCGTGAAGCACGAGAAGCAAATCAATTGCCCCTGGTGCAAGGCCGGGTCGACCATGACGTTCCGGGACGCGAGCGGCGAGTACTGCATGGCGTGCAAGAAGGACTTGCGGACCGGCGAGGCAATGAAGCGATATCGGGATGGCCGGCTATAGATGGTCTTCATCGGAAGATAAAGACGAAATTTGGCACCTTGCTCCTTCCAGGATCGCTCGACATTCCTTTGCCGAGGAAATGTTGCTCGACATTCCTGGCGATTCCCTCCGCGTCCGCCCACCATTGATACCATCTTGCCGGGTTGCCGCGTGCATTTTTCTGCTGGATAGGATCATCGGTTATGCCGATGGTCCACGGCGTGTATCGGCCGGCGCAAATTGTCTCGATCGCATAGATGATGCTTGCTTCGTTCATGGGCGGGTCATCCATAATCCGATACTCGTGGCGTGGATGGGAGGGTTTGCCTTCCTCCTCGATAGAAGATGGTAATTGTTCATAGTCGTAGCGGGGCACACAAGTTCTCCTTGCTCACGCTGATGCGCCCGCAATCCTTGCACCAGAACTTGGCCTTGTCGATGATCTGCTTGCACACGTGATAGGAAGAGACGACTTGTATCCCGCAGTGATCGCATTTGTATGGCAATCCTTTCGGGTCGCAAACGTGACCGGGGCGGCGAACGGGTTGCCCGCACACCTGGCAGACTTCGGCGCGCCCGTCGATCGTTGCCGTCGAGACGAAGGCATCTTTCTCTTCCCCCGTGAGCATGACGGGTTGGCAGAGCTTGTTTTCGAATTCGGCAACGCGTCCGCATGCATGGCAGTAAAACTGCAGTTTTTTAATTTGATTTGTCGTCATGAACTTTTCTACCACCGGATTCTGACAAGAATGCACGTGCTCCGGCCGCGATGCGCAGTTGGGGCACAAGAAGTCTTCCATCAATGTCATGGCATCACCTGTCAACTGGACTGGTGATCGAGGATAAACATGGTCTAATAAAGCAATCGGGTTATCACGGAAGTGTACGGATACCACGCAATCTCGGAATGCCAGGGATTACATCGAGCGGGATGCCAACGATGAAGAGACGATCCAAAGCCACGTCGCCAGGGAAGTCATCATCGACCGTGTCTTCTTCGACGCGTGAATCCACCCCGATATTATCAGCCCTTGCTCGTTATCGCGAAGCGTGTAAACCATATCTTTCAACGAGGTCCTAAGGTAGCCTAGCTAGTTAGCCCTTGTGCCTCGACCGCATCGCAGGATATATGTATCCAAAATACACGAGAATTCCACCAAAGACGAGCAATACGGAACTCGTCATCATGAAAATGTCGATCCCGAAGAATCGGCTGGCAGTATCGGGATAAACCATCCAGAGCACTGCCTCGGTCAATTCCGACGCAAACCAGGCGATCAATATCAACCCGGCGATGCCGATGATCATGATGCCTCTCCGGGTCGCCTGCTCCTGGGTCTTTTTCAGCAGGGAAAAACTCGATTTTGCCTGGATGATGGACGACGCGAGAAAACCGATGCCGCCTAACCCAACGGCCGCGATCAGGAGCACCGGAGCGACCGAACCCGCCATTTCACTCGATATCGGGACAAATACACGGCCAAGCACGATCATGCCGAGCAAGCAGATCAAGGTAATGTTGATCACCGAGAAAAAAACGATCCTGGGCCTGTTCTTCCCCACGAAAACGCCGCCCTCGAAGATTTCCATGACGAAAAACACGACGAAGAAAACACCTACCGAAAGAAAGAGGAACGGGGCAAATTTCAAGGCGGTTTCCAGGATCTGGGACGTTACATCCACGATCTCGCATGCGAATACCGAAATAAATAATTGGAACCCGATCGCAACTGCCCAGGAAAAAAATGTCATCGCCAAGAGGAGCGGCGCTATTTTCTGATTTTCCTCGTGCTTTTTTCGTGCCTTGAACGATATGGTCGTCGCAGCGACGAAAAATACAGCATTCGCGATCCCTTCGACCGGCTCCGTCGGGAACGCTGGCTCGGTGTACCAGCGGTAAGGCCGCAGCACGAGCGTGGTTGGATGGGGGCTCAGCGCGCTGTAAAGGAAGGTAACGAGATAGAGAATCGTGCAAGCCGCGTATATAGCAACAAACACGAGCGTTACCATCCTTTTCTCGTCATTCACGTGTGAACTCATGTCGCCGCTTCACCCCGCGATCATTCGGGAATCGTTATCGTGTTACTTTCACTGACTACTCATTTGGTTCTCGCTACTCCGATCGCCGCCTTTCCTTGCCATGCCCTGGCCCAGAGTGCCATGGAATAGGCGTACACGAGGGTCATGGAAGCGATCTCGGGGATCGCGATGCCGCCCCAGATCCCGAGCAAGTACGGCATCCAGAATGCCACTCCCGCGAATATGAACGCGAACGGGACGATGCCCCAGGTCGTGTCCATCCTCCCGCGGAGCATCTCGATCGCGATGAATACCAGTCCGACGATCTCGCAGCCGAGCCATGCCCCGGCGATGTAATCGTGGACCTTGTGCCATGGCTGCGTGGGGAACATGCAGACGACGACCGCGATCGCGCGGCCGGAAAATTGAAAGATGAAGCCGATCAGCCCGCTAATTTGCCTGCAAGCCTTCCAATTCACCTTGAGCTCCCTCACGTACACCACGACGACGGGCATCCACGACACGGCGCCGAGGCACAAGGCCACGGCGAAGAACCCTGCCGCGTGGTTCCCGGTCACGATGCCGCCCAGGTCGCTGAACGAATCGTCGACCACGCTCCACGGGAAGGGAAACAGCATCACCGTGATGGAGATGAGCAGGATGAACACGCCAAGGCCAAGGAACGCCATGGCGACCGCGAACCTCGTGAAGAAATCCAGTGGCATCGTATGCTCACCATCGTGGTAGAATTCCGATCATTTTCTCATGAAGGAATACATCAAGAGGAACGTGCCGGCGTAAAACAATATCGGCCCGAGCAGTATCGCGAACGGGGATAGTTTCGATAACTCGCCTTTCAACAAGTTGCCGACGACGACCGACAAGAACCAGACGATGAAGCCGAAGGCCGTGGCGAACGATTTCTTCCGGAGGGTGCCGGTCGTTTTTATGCCCAGCATCACGTAGATCCAGACGCCACCGATCAGCCCGATGGCGAAGGACAAGAGCACGCACAGCACGACCGCGGGGTGCAAGACGACGAGGGTGTTGTACAAAGCATCCCCGGCCCCTGTCACATCAGGGACCGAGTGGGCGATGACGAGCATCGCGCTCACGAGGATGATCGTGATTGCCATGATGATCGATATCGGGCATTTCTTGCGGTTCAAGAGGTATTTCTCGGTCGGAAACATGATGAAAAGAAACGGCAGGAGGAATAGCAAGAACATGTAGACGATCTGGAAGGCGGGCTCGTAGATGCCGATGCCGATAACGACCAGGACGATCTGGACGGGCGCGGAAAGGAACGGGCCTAGTTCCGTGAACATCACGTCGGCATCCGCGAGGTAAAAGAGTTGGTTGACCGACAAGATCAAGAAAAACAGCGTGTATGCGAGGTTGAAATGAGCCTGGATCTTGTTGTCAGCACGTGTCTTCACGAATAATCTCAAGTAATAGAGGCCAAAAATGATGAAGATGATGACAATGCCGAGTTCCAGGTAACTCCAGAGAATGTCGGGAAGCCCGCCGACAACAAACTTGTCTGGATTTATGAACGCCACGGTAAAACATTGCTTGGTCTAGAGATTTAAGCGTTGCGCGAGGAATGGCTACTATGCCGGCGGCATCTCGAGCGTCCTCGCCGCCCCTGGAGGTCGTGCCCATCGTCGTTTCATCTCGATTATATCTATATCTATCCATAGTGACTCGAACATTCAAGGATTTTGGATGGAGCTCCAAAAAAAAAGAAATGATAACAACTACAATTCATGCGAAGACATGGGCCCAGGATGGCTCGACTTGCGGGTACATGGAGACCGTAAAGCCGACAAGCCGAGCCTTTCCATTCACGACAGATCCAACCACTATTCACCACGAAATCCAAGGGCATCGGCCTGGGATTGACGATCGTCAAGGATATCGTAGAATCTTACAAAGGCGCGATTCAAGTTGACAGTAAAGTCGGTATCGGCACGACATTCAAGATACAGATTCCTATCAAGGAAAATAGTTAAACCGAGAGTTTACGCGCTAGTTGGATCTGCAACTTATACTCAACGTTATTTCAAGCCAAGTCAAACTTGGACATCAAGGCCAAGTTTGCCCAAACTAAGGCTTGTCGAAAGATTGTCGGGGGATAAGGCAAAAAAACCAGCGTCATTTTACGTGGATCGTGACAGCTCATCGCTCATTAGAAGCGACAAATTAGATGGATGGAAGTGCGACATCTATAGATGAGCGATCACACTCCCTCTGGTGGAAGGAAAAATCTGCTAGATGGTATCTCGGGCTAGGAGTTCAACCATGTTCAATGTATGATTCAAAGTAAAATTCAAAGCGCTAACTAAGTACGTTTAATTCACGTATGATAACCTACTTATCGTAAAATCCAGGTGCACTTTGAACACTTCTAGCCAAAATTTGAACCAACGTTAATAGGCTTCTATTCCCATTGTTCTCACCATGGAGAGCAAGAACAGCCTCCGGGCTCAGATCGAGCAACTCTTCCGCGACAATCCCCAGAAGTCCTTCGGCGTCTCGGAGATCGCCAGGCAGCTGAATGCCAAGAGAAATACGATCCATTACCACCTGAAAACCTTGAAAATGTCGGGCTTTCTTGGTCAGAACCGCGCGGGCGAATATTATCTCGGTGCCATTCAAGGAAATTCCATCGTGCTCAAGGAAGGCATCATCAATTGCCGTTATCATTCCCAGCGGTTGAATGCCGAGTGGTGCCCTTCGTGCGGAAATCCGATATGCGAAGCCTGCATCACGACGACCCCGCCCTTGCTAGATATCGGCTATCCATTTACATGTCCCGAATGTAACCGGAAAAAAGTCGACAAGCACATGAAGCTGTTGACTTTACTGATAATCATCATTAACTCTTTCTTAGCAATCTATCTCCCTTATACGCAGAATTTTTATAACTATTTCCTGTCATTAGGCTTATTCGCCCTTTATTCTTATATTTCAATCTCCTGGATCAAGGGCATAAAGCACTATAGGATTTGGAAGAGAAATATTGATGGAAATGAAATTCCCGAAGAAACTATCCAATCGTTGATCCAAAACAAGGAATTGCCTTCATGCAGGCGTCATCCAGATTTGCCGGCAATCAACACGTGCGAAGACTGTGGAAGTGCCATGTGTATACAATGTTCGACCGTAGGACCGGGATTCCCTTCAAGGAAAATATTGTGCATCGAGTGCAATTGGAATAAGAAAAGAATTTTTTTGAAGTTCGAGTTAAGCATGCTGATATTGATTACTGGTGACTTGAGTGTATTATTAGGATTGTTTTTAATCTTGCCTGGCGGGACGTCATTTTTATTCATGATGGTTCCAGCAGTTTTCGCTTCAATCGCGGTAATTTCACTCGTTGTTTCAAGGTACATGAAAGATAAGAACAAGTTCTATTCGTGGAAGTCGATAAGAGACATATCGTCAACGATATAACCGATGTTCATAATGCAATCCACGATCGCGAAAGGCGGGTTTTACCACTTCCCTATTAGAATCCACTTTCTTATCAATAAACGAGGCGTTTCTTGAATTAGTTGCTTGACGATTTTGGTGTTTTCTTCAGCAGCGTGCATCACGAGCTCGTATGTGTGTTATTTTAATGGCGTCTGATCCCGAGCCTGAGCAGTGCCTCGCCGGTGGCCTCTTGCCGCAAGGAGATCGGCGCGCCGCAGCCGGGGCAGTTATGCCGGGACAGGGGCGTGCCGCTGCTGGTTGCTGGTGTCGTCGTTGCCATTGTCATCATCTTGGATTCTCGTGTCGTGCTTGCTCGTGAACTGGAGCATCATGGTGCCGCCCTTGAGCGCGTCGATGCGGGTGCCGGCGGGCGCGGCCCGCAGCTTGCGGGCGACGCGGAGCACGCGCCGGTTGCCCTCCCCGGTCTCGAAGAACACGCCGTCCATCGGGGAAGAAGAAGCCACTGCTATTGATGTCTAGGCTGTCGATGATGCCATCTACATGTGTGGGAACCAGGTCATTGCAACTGACACTTGTTCATTGATGCTTGCAAGGTGGAATACCGACTGGAACCGGCTGTGAACGCGTTTATGGGGGACCACGGCTTAGCGGTACGGGGAATCCATCTGGAGTGATGGATATCACATCTATGTAACCGGCCGAGTATTTGGCTACTATGGAGACACCGAGAATATCTTCGAGGAACTGATTTCGGTCAAGTTTGGTTCTGCACACGCGGAACCAACGCCCTCCGAGTTATTGCCTGTACTACTATTTACTGGACTCACATTGGGTGGCATTTCGGTTGCCATCGTCGTTCGCCATTATAAACGGCAGGATTAAAGACGTGGACCCGATTTTTTGGTGACTTGATCCACTATCGCACGAAATGCGATCCCGCCGTATCCCGGCGTCGTCATGTCATCTCGATGTTAGCCAGGCAATTGAAGGCGGCGAAGGGTGTTGATAGCGATCCAAAAGGATCGTTCGAGCCAGCTGAACGGTTGAATGCGCATGGATGAAGAAGATCTCGTGTTGCCCCCGGGCGCCGCGCCGGGTCCTGCCGACGACGGGTCGGGACGGCCGTGGACCGTGAAGATGCTCGACCAGCTCAAGGGAGCTCTCCAGACCGACAAGGCCCGGTTCCCGCTCTTGAAGGCAATGGTCGACGGCGACTGGCACGACCTCAACTCGCTCTGGCGCATTGCCAAGCGGCAGCGCCCCATCGGCCTCGTGGGCGTGGGCATGGCGCTCAACGCGCTGCAGGCGAGCGTCGGGCACGTCATCTTCGAGACGGGCGCGACGCGGGCCAACCTGGACGGCGATCCCGTTGACTCGGCCTGGCGCGTGAAGGACGAGTACATGGGCATCTTGCGAGCGGCGGTCACTGAGATGGACGGCTCGATCTCGCAAGAGGAACACCATGGCTTGCTCGCCAGCACACTCGAGCGCGTGCAAATCCAGAAATTGGCCCGTGCCCAATCCGATAAGGAATAGTCACTTGGCAAGTATTATAATTAAATAACTGAGTATATTTTCCTGGTATGGTTGATCAAAGAGTAAATACTCCTAGAAAGTTGCGTTGGGACGTGAAGAAGCAAAAAAAGCGTCTTCATCGGCCTTATATTACTCGGATCCGCCGTTTCTTCCACCGTTTTCGTGCTATGTACCAATTGGATCAAGATTCCCGATACATCCTCCTTGGGAAAAGCATTCGGTATTTGGGGGGATGGCACAAACATATACACGACCGGATATGTTTGGGGGAATGCGACCGATCTGGTCTTGATTAAATGGGACATGATAGGAAATATGATCTGGCGTCGAGTCTGGGGTGGTTCACAGAACGACCAGGGGCATGCTGTTTGGGGTACAGGTCAAGAAATCTACACTACCGGCTTCTGCAATGGTTTACAACCTGTTTTATTGAAATGGGAGGCGCAAGGAAACTTGCTCTGGAACAGGACCTGTAGAGGTGATACAAGCGAGTGCAAGAGATTGTATATCGCGGGCCAGGCTCCGCTCACTCCAAGAGTAAGGATACCATTAAAGGCATGATGTCCTCTTGCCCCCACTGCGGCCAATCATTGCCAGCCACGCTATCGGGGATGCAATACTGCGTATATTGTGGGAAGTTGTTGAAACCTTGATGAAATCGGACGTCCGCGCCTAAGCCAGTATGCAGCAGCAATAGGAAATATTATCTACAACATCTACAACAATTTCCTATATTTTTTGAGCCTTGTTTTTCTTGACTGACTACTGCACCTTGGCCCATGAAATGATGTTCGATGCCACGGACGCCAGCAGGCTGTAAAATCCGGGCCCTGCTAGCATGAAGAAGAGCGACGCGAAGGGGGACAAGGCAAGCATGAAGACGTAGACCAGCACGTGAGCGGAGCAGAAGGTCGCGGAGATCGCAAACAAGCGCTTCGAGTTGGCCGAGATCGATTCCGGGGTCGACGCGGCGATGGTCATGATGGCGGCGGCGAAAAAGAAAACCGTCGTGACCCACGCGATCGGTGCACTCGCGACGGGGAGCGTGAGCATGTTCACGGCCGTCGTGCCATCGACATAGCCCCAGGAATAGAACTTGACAAGGCTCCCCATGCCAGAAGGCATCGCGACGATGTAGAGGTCGACGGGCAAGACCGTATCGATGAACAAGAACACCAGCATGAAGATGCCGGTGATCAGCCCGAGTTTCCGCACGCCGTGGCTTGCCATGTCGTTTCATGCCTCCTTGTAGGTGATCGCCGCGAACAGGATAAGGATCGTGTCGCCGATGAAAATGTAGAATCCTGGTGCCCATCTTGCCATGAATTCAAAGAACGAGTATACCCGGGGCAAGAACAAGGATCCCAGCCCGAGCGCGTCGATGAAAAACATCACGATCACGACGAGCAAGAGGAAAAAAGCGGCAATGTACATCTTCTTGCCGCGCGCTTCCGGCTGCTTCGAGCCCACGATGCATAGGAACATTGCAAAGAGCGTGAAGAACCAGAATATGGTCCCGCACAAGATTCGCCGTGGCTCTGCCGTGGCGAACCACCAGTAATTGATGTTGAGCATCGTCGTCATCCCGGCGGGTGTTATCCCCCAGATGCCGAAGTATTGCGTTCCTGAATCGAAAAGGTGGATCGGTAAGATAGATCGGCCCCACGGCACGAACATCGAGAACAAGAACGGCAAAAGAATGAACCCATTGACCAATCCGAGCTTATTCATCCGCATGCCTCTGTGCGCTGGTGCCTCGCTTGGATACAATTACGTCGACCATGAAATTAAACATTAACCCGATGATTTTACTCGCTCAAGGTAGACATCGTTCAGCCACCCAGGGAATGTATCGAAGCCCAGATCATGCTGGCTGGGCAAGTTTCGGGCGCGATGACCGGCGATATCCGATCACGTGAAAGCAAAGGAGGGCGGCATAAGCCGGCATCGTCCACCATTGCTCGTGTCCCGCGCCGGGCCACGTGATGGCAAGGACGATGCACATCGCCACGATCGCCGTCACCTCTAATGCCTTCATTGCCGGGTTCTTGTAATATGTCATGCAAAATATCGCGTACGCGGACGTGCTTTTCTGAGCCTCGGCATAGAACTCTTCGGGAGTCTTTCCGCCCAGCAAAACTTTCTTGCCCACGATCTTGCCATTTGCAAAGAAGTTCAAGCCCCAGTCGATGGAATCCAAGACATCGTGCACCAGGACGTTTATTGCACATGTCCACGCTGCCCAGACGAGCGACGTTCCCTCGACGAGGAAGAGAAAACATGCCGAGAGCACGATCAAGGCAAAGGGCAATAGCATGCTGTGCGTGGGCAGCAGCCGGTGGTTCTTGTGCCTGGCGAAGCGTAGCAACACGATGTCTGTGTCCACCACGAAACTTGCCGCGATGCAAATAGCGACCTCGAGAAACGACAAGTGGAGTTGCAAGAAATTAACAAGAAGCAGCGTTACTGCCGTGCCGAATGCGAGGTGCGCATTGAGATGCATCTTCTTTACCTTTCTTTCGATCACATGTAGATCGCTTGCTTAACGCGCGCCAGGATGGCCTCCGATGATCGCAACCCCTTGCAGCGCGTGTCCTCAACGAGGAAAGACGATGCAGCGCTCGCGAACAGCGCTGCGTCCTTGCACGCGTCGATCGAGCAGCTCGAATTGCCCAGCCGTGACAAGAAACTCACGAGGAACGTGTCGCCCGCCCCGGTCTCGTCGACGATCTTGGCCGGCTTGAAAGCCGGGATGCGCTCGATCTTGGCCTTTCGACCCACGTTTTTGCCTAGATACGAGCCTTTCCGGCCCAGGGTGAGCATTATGGTCGATTCCTTGAATTCTGCGAGGAGATATTCAATGCATTTGATCGGCTCATCGATTCCACTTACAGCTGCGCATTCAAAATCATCACCCTTGATGAACAAGCGCTCGCCAAACACGTCGTATATTTTTCTTGTCGCTGCGAAGGCATTCTCTTGCGATATGAGCCCGACCCTGCCATCGGGACTGATGTCCCTCAGCACGCCCTGCAAATCGATTCCCACGGGAGCCCGGCCCGCAATAGCCTTGCCCATCTGCTCGATGAAGGGGAGACTGATCTCCCTGCATATAGCACCGACGTGGAACCGCTTGCCCGTCCACAACTCCGGGGGAAAATCGGCAAATAACAATTCCGAGCAGCGAGCCGGGCAAGAGACCGTACGCTTGCCCGCATCGTAAACGAGCTCGAAACGGGTGGATGGCGATTTCTCATCGACGAGCAAGCAAGAGAGATCGATATCCTTCTGTTTAAATGGCTGGAGCAGTTCTGCGGGAAAATCCTTGCCGATCTTCGACCCGATCCCGATACGTGCCGAAGGATCGCTCGTTTTCGCGGCGAGGGAACCGAACGTCACGGCTCCGCCAGAACTAACCGTGTGCACGTTGCGCTTCCCGTTTTCGACATGGATGACGGTATCCATGGCCATGTGGCCGAGAATGACGAGATCGAACGGTTTTTTCATCTGTACATGCAGCCCGATTTACGGGTGTAGAAGGATCCGCGCAAAAAAAAATGTTTTAAATCTATCTTCCCATTAAAGCAATATCGATAAAAAATCTGGTCGAGATTTTCCATGTCCGGCGAAGGCGACGGCAACGATTTCCTCAGTAGTTTCAAGAAAGACATCGAGGAAAACAAGTCCAAGGGAAAAAGCATCATTGAGGATCTCCAGGCCACAATCAAGGAAAAGGAACAAGTCATCGAGCAGAAAGACGCAAAGATCGCCGAAATGGAAAAGAAAATCAAGGAACTGACGGTCATGGCCAAGGGCGCCTTTCTGGCCCCAAAGGTGCCCGGATCCACGGCGCGTGCCGGCGAGGAGATCGAGCAGCTCCAGGGCCAAGTCAAGAGCTTGAAGGAGGAGAATGACAAGCTCCAAGAGGCGCTCGACCAGTTGAAAAAGGTCGATGCCCAGAACAAGAAGCTGGAGAAAAAGATCGAGGACCAGAAAAAAGAAATACTGGAACTCAAGCAGAAGAAGGACTTCGACCTTTCTCAATTCAATGAGAACGGCGACGATCCAACCGTCAACTCGCAGATCCGCGTGCTCAAGACACGCATCAAGAACCTGGAACGAAAAGTCGAGGAGGAAAAGCCTGATGAGCTGCGGGAAAAGATAAAGGAATTGGAGGAGGACCTCGCCGAGTCGCGGAAAGCCGAGAAAGAAAAATCCTCGAGGATCAAGGAGCTGGAAGCGAAATGCGAAATTTTAGAACGTTCTCCCCCGCCCCCGGCACCTCCCGCGGGCCCCATCTCGCTTGGGCCAACGGGCGGCCCCCCAGCGCCACCGGGCATGCCTCGCGCGGGGCCACCTGCCCCGCCGGGAATGCCGCGTTCAGGGCCTCCCGCGCCACCTGGGATGCCAGGCCTTCCTGGCGACAAGAAGCCCTCGTTTGCCACGCCACCCCCGCCACCACCCTCCCTCGGGGCGCATCCAGCACCGCCGGGCCTTCCCGTACCGCCTGTACCCCCAACGAGCATGTCTGCTAACCCCGCAAGCATGCTTGGCCCGCCGGGTGCCGCCGGTTCTTCTGCTGAAGTAAACCGCCTCCAGCGCGAGCTGCGCGACTTGCATAACCGGTATACTGCTATGTCCCGCGAGATCGATGAGTTCAAGGTCACAATGTCAGACACAACCATCTTGAACTTGAAGACCAGACGTATATTCGACCTTCAGGAACAAGTAAAATCGCTGATGAAGCAGTTGCAGGAGAACGCGGAAGCTAAGCGCTTGAAGCAAGAACTCGATGTCAAGGAAAAAGAATGGAAACAGCAATTAGAAGACAAGCAGAAAGAAGTAGAATCGATCGAGAGCGAGAAGAACACGCTGATCTACTATTACAACGATTTAAAAGCCAAATACGAGGAAATATACAACCTGATCCAAGAGCGTGACGAATTCATCAACGTGCTCCGCGATCAGATGCAGCAGATGGCATTACAAATGCAGTTAAACCAGCAATCCCCACCGGGATCAGGAACTTGAAGTACATAGAAAAATAGCATGTCCGGCTGGTCTATTCATTTTCTCCTTTCGGTTTTTCAGCAAGGGAACTCGGTTCATCTGATTCGTCTTCATTTTCCTTTTCAAGTTCGTCTTCTAACTTGTCGGCAAGCTCTTCGGCCGGCTCATCGGTCGGGGGTGTATCGCTTGCTGCTGGACTTTCTTGAGACTCGCCCTCTGGGGCTTGGCCTTGCTGGCCAACTTCTTGAGGCTGGGTTACCGCGCCCTCCTCGCCTTGCGGGGTCTCACCTTCCTTCGGTTTCTTCTTTGACTTTCTTTCCTTGAGTTCTTCGAGTAGTTCCTCGTCTCCCTCATCGGAATACTGTTCTGCCAGTTCGGGGTGCTTCTCGAGCCATGCCTTCTGCAAGTCCCTGTTTTCGCGCAAGGCGTCTAGCACTTGGCGGCGCTCGGTGGAGCCCTCCGTGGTTTGCGCCTTGAAAGCCTTGGCTAACTCTTTTGCGCCCTTGAAATCCTCCACGGAAGTCAGCATTTTGATGAATCGTATTTTATAATCATTGTCCTCGATGGCAGGAAAATTCTCTTTGATGAAACCTATGATCTTTGCCAGGTAGGGTGAGTTCGACCCTTTCACGATCTTGAGGACGTTCTCGAGCAGCGGGACGATCGCGAAAAGGTCGGAAATCGGGTATTTTTTCAGAAGATTAAACAAGATGTCCAGCACTTGCTCGAACGCCTGATTTGCTTCGGGGATATCCTTGTAACTAGCAGCTAGGAACCCGTACGCCTTTTCCCTGAGGAATGGCGTGCTGATCTTCTTGATGAGTTCCATCACTTGTGGTCCTTGGGAGGCAATGGCTTCTGGGTGCTTGGGGAGAACGTCTGCAAGGAATTTAACGGCGGTAAACCGCATCTTCCCCCGATCCGGTTCCTCGGACTTGAGCTCGATGTGATCGATCATTCCGAGGACATTGAACCCATCGATGACATTACCGGCATCGTATAATCTCGCCGCGTTCTCTATTATCTGGCGTAACTTGCCCATGACGTGCCTCTCGCCGAAATCAAATTCGAAATACTTCGACAAGCTAGCGATAGCGGCGGATTCCTCTTGACCCTTGATTTCCTGCCCCTCGGCAGTGCCTTCCCCTGCTTTCACCTTGGGTTTTGGTATGAGATTCGTATGGCCAATGCGCGTCGCCGAAAGCTTCCCAGCATCGACCTTCAGCTCGATGACGTCTCCCTTTCCCCACCCGAGCGTCTTCAATATCCCCTTCGGGAGCGGCAAGTTCCCAAGCGCCGAAATGACCGCGTTATCCTCCTTCACCTCGACCTCGGGCAAGTCTGGCTTCTTCTCCTTCTCGGCCCGCGGCTTCCGCTCGGCTTTCACGCTCGAGGCGAGTTCTTTCTTGAGTTCCTCCTTCAATTCGCCCGCGAGTTGCTGCTTGAGCTCCGAGAGCAGCTTGGCTTTTAAGTCATCGGGTGAAAGCGAGGGTGGGGTTTCATCTGGACACATAATGCTCGATTATGCTCCGCGTTTTTTAACCTCGATAGGAAATTGCCACGCGTGATTGCTGTGCACGCGGAGAAAGGAGAGCTTGCGAGGATCCAATTTATCTCATTTCAAGAGCCTTGTGTAGCGCGAGTTCGCGACCATCCATGCTAGGTCGAGCTCATCCTGGGAAATGTTCAAGTCCTTCTTCTTTTTCATCGTGTTCTTGATGTCTTTGAAGTTGTCCATCCCTTGATAGATGAAATTGAGCATAACGTTGGCATACAAGAAGATTTTAGAGATGCGCTCCTTGAACTCGTCTTTCTGTTTCTCGACGCTCTTGACGCTCAAGCATTGTTTCAAGAGCTCTTTCTCAATCTTTGCCTTCTCGTTTTGGAAGGGATTGTTTTTCACGACCGAAAAATCGAGATCGATCACGAGGAGTCCTTGGTACTGCAAGGGATTCTGGTGCTCGAATTCCTCCTTTGACATGATCTCGATGGTTTCCGCGGAGTCCTGGAGCTCCTTTTCGAAGAGCGAGATGAAGTTGATGAAGAGCGACTTGAGGATCTGCTGGTCGCTGCCGATAAGGATGGCCTTCTGGTTCAACAAGATCGCGCGCATGGCAAGGGCGAACGGCTCCTCCCCGAACATCTTGACGATGCCGGGCAAGCTGTAGTTCTGCACCTGCGTGGTCTCGACGGCGAGCGCGGTGACGTCGAAGTCGCTTCGCTGGTAGCCACGGATCGCGAAATTCTTGTCGACGAAGATGTGGAAACCATGGCCACACTGTGCATTTATCGCAATGGTGGAAACGCCCTTGATGTTCTCCCGGATGATGCGGGTTGGCACGTCTACATCTTGCTTCTGATTGCATACCGGACACTGTACGGACAGGGATCGACGCTCTTCGGCCATTCCGTTCACGCGGGATTCTCGATCTTCAAGAATAATATACTAACAACGATTTCGATAAAATTCCAGCACAAATGACTCCTTTTTTCCTTAGAACAGATGCCTGGACTAAACATTCATTCGAAGCTATTTGATGATAAATACTTGCTAATAACCCTTTTAACTCTTTTTAACATAATTCTCCTTAATTTCTCTATTAACATAGCCCGTGTCTTGATATATCCGGTGAATTATATAGACAGAAAGAACATGTGGCTGAAAGTGATTATTGGCGATATTCAATTTATGATTTCGCATCAAATGGCTATCATCATCTTCGAGCCATCGGAAGGCTGCGAACTTCGCACTATTACGCCCCCAAGGTCGTCCTTCTCGTGAGCATAGCGGTTCACTGGTGAATATAACGTTTGAAATCGTGAATAGGGGATTAATCGGGTCGCTTTCGAGGAAATGAACATATTCAACGACTATTCAGTGGATAGGAATAGTTTTCTTCAGGAAACAGCAGGCATCATTCGCACGCCGTTCCAAAATCTTTTTTTTCAAGGTTATCCGATTTTCATCTATGAGCATCCCCGCCGATTATGTCGAATACAAGCGACGAGAATATTGCAACGATATCAAGTGCCCCATCCAGATGCTGCTGAACAAGGAAATCGAGAAATCCGCGAAATACGAGGAGATCCGTGCGATTTGTGCTTCCAATTGCTTGCATACCACCCACCAGTTCCATAAATGGTTGACCGATCATGGCTATTTGATCATCAAGAAGAAATAGACTCCCTTTTAATGGTTTCACGCGCACATGTATAGATATAGCATATCAAATGCGCTAAGCCGTGATACTATGGACTTGTACGAGCAGTTGCGACGTCATTTCGACTCGGGCCCGATTCCATTCTATGCCACGGCGTCGGGCATCGAGATCAAGCTTCTGAAGGATTTCTTCTCGGAAGAAGATTGCAGGATCCTGCTTGCTCTCGGTTGGGTACGTGTCTCGGCGGAAAAAATTCACAAGCGCTTGAAGCAAGCAAGAGTTCCCGAGGGGCAATTCACGCTGGATCAACTCAAGAAGAAGCTTGATGAACTCTATCTCAACGGCACCATCAACATGAAGATCAAGAAAGGCGTGCGCAAGTATTGCCTTGATCCCGTCGTTATCGGCTGGTACGAGCACAAGATAGATGCCCTCACGCCGGACCAGGTGCGGATGTTCTACGAGTACGCTTCTGATGGGAGCTTTCCGAGCATATGGGGCGGCGATGGCGTGGGCACGCCGCCGCAGATGCGGACGATCATCCATCCCGGTGCCTTCGATGCCATCACGGCAGACGGGGAAGAAAAAGGGACCCGGAAGGTCGACATCAACGAAACGATCTTGCACGAGCCAGCCGTGGCTCGCTACGATGACGTCCGGGCGTTGTTGGCAAATCTTCCCGATGAAACGCTCTTTGTCGTTATTAATTGCATTTGCAAGAGAAGCCAGGATCTCATCAACCAGCCGTGCAAAAAAACCGATGATCGTAGGCATTGCTTGAGCATTGGTGAAGGATCGCAGAAATATCTCGACCGTGGCCAAGGTACACGGATAACCAAACAAGAAGCGCAAGATTTGCTGGAATGGCAGATCAAGCAAGGCTTGGTGTTGCAATGCGGGAATTATCGCGACGAGTTGCGGGAAGTGTGCGCGTGCTGCGGTTGTTGTTGCGGCGTGCTCGTTAACGCGAAAAAACTCCCGAGGCCCGCGGACCTTTTCCACGTGGCGTACCAAGCTCGCATCGATCCAGCCCAGTGCAAGAAATGCGGGCGATGCATGGCACGGTGCCAGATGGAAGCGATCGAGAAGGCAGATTCTGGAAAAAACGTCATATATCGCGTGAACCTGGATCGATGCATCGGCTGCGGGGTCTGCGTTGAAGGATGCAAGCATGTGGCCATCAAGCTTGTCAGAAAAAATACCACGATGCCCCCAAAGGACAAGGATACCCTTGTTATGCAGCGACTGAAGGATCGGTTTGGTACGATCGGGTTGATCAAATTCGTCTTGAAAGCAGCTCTTGGAATGAAAGTATAATTGAAAAACAACGCTATCGCCAGCTTGCTTGCGATAGAAGGTTTCAAAAACGACCTCATTGTAATAGATCATGCTTCTATCCGATCAGAATGATTTTGGCTCAAACCACCCGAAAAACGAGATGAACCAAATACATGGTCAATAATTATATAGATGTTGGTATTCAAAGCCGGATGAACAAGATCATCAGCCCCAAGGACAATCGAACAGTCATGCTAGCGATAGATCACCCTTACTTCCAAGGCCCAACAACGGGGCTCCGGGATATGAGCAAGACCATCCAGATGCTCATGCCGTATTGCGACTGCTTGATGACGACCCGCGGCGCCGTCCGGCACAACATCCCCGTCGAGTACATGGGTTCCAAGCCAATAATGCTCCGCGTGAGCGGCGGGAACAGTGTCCTCTTCGAGGAACTCAGCGACGAGCAAATCACGGTCTCGATCAAGGAGGCGGTTCGCATGGATTGCGCAGGCGTGGCGGTCAGCGTGTTCATCGGGTCGCCCAACCAGCAGCGGACGATCTTGAACTTAACTGACATGATCAACGAGGCCGAGGACTACGGCATGCCCGTTCTTGCCGTGACCGCGGTGGGCAAGGCTATGGCCCGAGACCTCCGGTACCTGGCCTTCGCCTCCCGCATCTGCCAGGATGCTGGTGCTCGCATGGTCAAGACGTACTATTGCGATGAATTCGACAAGCTCATCAAGGCATGCGCGCCCACGCCCGTGGTCATGGCAGGTGGCAAGCACACCAGCCCGCCCGAGGCGATCGAAATGGCATACAAGGCTGTCCAAGCAGGGGCCGTCGGCGTCGACATGGGCCGCAATATCTTCCAGGATGACAACCCCCTTGGTATGATCAAGGCCATCCGGGCGGTCGTCCACGAGAACAAGACCCCGCAAGAGGCGATGGATGTATACAAGAGCTGCGCGGGCGAGGCCTGCAAGCTCGAATGATCTTCGTGATACCATTCGTTTTCCATAACCCCTTTTCAACAATCCATCGCGGGCGACATTCTCATGAAGATCGCGGTCTATTACAAGAACAGCGACATCCGCGTCGAGGACGTCGATGACATCCCCGTGGACGCGGGCGAGGTCAAGGTCAAGGTAATGGCCTGCGGTGTCTGCGGCTCCGACGTCATGGAGTGGTACCGCATCAAGAAGGCAGGGCGGCCCGGCGGGATCGGCGCCTTCGGCCACGAGTGCACTGGTGTCGTCACCGAAGTCGGCCCCAAGGCGGCTAAGAAGGTGCAAGCCGGCGACCGGGTCATCGTCACGCACCACGTGCCGTGCAACACGTGCAACGCGTGCATCACCGGTCACGCGACGGCTTGCCAGACCCTCCAATCCACGAAATTCAAGAACAGCTACGGGGCATACGCGGAGCACGTCGTCCTGCCGGAGATCAACGTCGACCGCGGGATCCTCAAGCTGCCCGAGTCGGTGTCCTTCGACGAGGGCACGTTCGTGGAGCCGCTCGGGTGTGCCATCCGGGGGCAGCAATGGGCGTCGCCGGCCGGCGGGAAGTCGGTCCTCGTGATCGGTGCCGGCCTCAGCGGCCTCTTGCACTTGCAAGCTGCCCGGCTGAACGGCGCCGGGTTCATCGCCGTGTCGGACCTGAACACCGACCGGCTCAAGGTCGCCGCGGCCTTCGGCGCCGATGCCACGATCGTCGCGACCGAGGACGTCCCGAAGCGGTTCAAGGAACTCAACGGCGGCTGGGGTGCCGACGTGGTCATCATGACCGCGCCCGTCCCCGCGTGCGTCAAGCAATCCCTGGAGGCGGTCGGCCCCGGCGGCACCATCCTCTTCTTCGCGCCGACGAACCCCGAGGTCAATTCCGAGGTGAACCTCTGGAACTTGTGGCAGAAGGAGGTCACGATCACGCACTCGTACGCGGCGGACTACCGGAACCTGCAAACGGCGCTGCGCTGGATACAGCACAAGCGCGTCAACGTGAAGGACATGATCACGCACGTCTTCCCGCTCGGGAGGACGCAAGAGGGCTTCATGCTAACCGCGCAGCCGAAGGGCGGCAGCATGAAGGTCATCATCCATCCCCAAGAGCCTTGACGCGCGCGGCGTCCCTGCAATTCCCACGTTTTCCTTCTCATTGGTCCCTGAAAGCAGCCTAGTTCGAGCCCGGTGCATCGTGCCTTCGCGGGGGCTGGCGGTAGAACTTCTTGTGGTAGTAACAAGAATTCGTGAACCGGCAATAGATGCAGTATTTCAGCGAGAAGGTCGGCCGCCGGGTGCCCATCCAGAACTCCTTGGAGTAATCGATGGCCTTCAAGTATCGCTCGGCCTCGTATGGAACGTGGATGACGATCTCGCCGAGCAGCCGCTGGTCTGCCTGGTGAAAGTACTGGATCTTCGCGTATTCCGACAGCTTGCCGACCGGGAACCCGGGGTCATTTAAATCCTTGTTGTAATTCTTGGCAAGGAAGTAATACGTGAGCAATTGCATCTTGTTTTTCCGCTCGTGGACATACGGGAGCGTGGGCCTCGCGCGGGTCTTGATCTCGATGAGCGTTCCCGAATCGAGCTCGAGCGCGTCGAACGTGCCGCGGACCTTCAGTCCCGATATCTCCCCGACGAGCGCGTACTCCGTGATCTTGCCCTTGTAGATCGACGATAGCCGCTGCTGCTGGTACTTGTGCAGCTCGTCGAGGTTCCGCCACTGCAGGTAGGACTTGCCGTCGCGATATTTCTCCATGAGCGATTCCGTCGTCCCGAACGCGAGCAAGTTGTGGATCTCGTTGCCTTTCGCCGAGAACTCCGTGTCCTCTTGCACGACCTCGCCAGTCTCGTAGAAATCCGCGATGTAGTTCCAGAGCATGTACTCGCAAGTCGTTTGTTTTGCAAGCCACGTGGTGAAGATGCCCTTGACGCCCTCGCCCATTTTCTCGATCGCCTCCATAAACATCTGGTAAGGGGTTATCTTTCCGTGGTAGTCGTACCACGTGATTCTGGGCAAGTTTGTCATGCTGACCACTTCATAAAGGAACTCAAAGACTTTAACCATTGATGGACGGGTAATCCCAAGCCTCGGAAAGTGACATGTTCGAGGAGGATCCCCGGCTTTCTCTCGCGCGTAAGGTCGAGCGAGCAAGTTTTAATAGGCGGGTGCGCCGTAGTAGTTTGCCAGCACGGTGAGCATGCACGCGAAGGAAACGACGCACCGAGCGATGTACTCGTCGTTGGTTGGTGACAAAATTCCCGGCCGGTAGAGGCGGGGTTGATAAGCGATTATTATGGTCTTATTAAAACGGGATGGCAACGCACGCGGCCATCGCCCCAGATTATTGTTGTCCTTAAAAGGGTATCGATGTCGCGTGTTAATGAATTCGATAATAGCGTTTTAATAGATTCCATTAAATGTGGCCCGCGAAACTATATCAAATGTCGAAAGGATTCGCATCGTGAGGTTATTATCGGTATAACTTCCTGGCGGGGGCATGATACCCACGCGCGTGCATTCCCTTTCGACAAGTGTATCACGTGCAATGAATGGTGCTTGGATACCTGTCGCGCCGGCTGATGCGTGCCGGCACGATGCGTTCAAGTAGAGAAAGCCGGGAATGGATCCGGAATGGGTGAACGGGACATGAATGGCCGAGACATCGATTTTACGGAGTACCTGGTAGACGACGCCTTGCACAAGCGCAGCGCCATCTTCAAGGAGAAGAGCGGCATCGCGCCGACGGGGCGGGACGTGCTCTCGGCATCATACAAGCCCGACAATCCCAGCCACCGTGACGGCCAGATACGGCAGTTGGTCGATTATTTCAAGCCTTGCCTTCGCAACGAGGCCCCTGCTAACTTGCTCGTGTATGGCAAGACCGGGACAGGCAAGACGCTCATCACCAGGCACGTGGCGGGCAAGATATCTGCGATGAGTTCTGGGGGCGGGTACATCTCCCCGCACATCGTGTACGTCAACGTGAAGATGTGCAACACGAAGTACCGCATCCTCGCGAAGATGTGCGAGGATCTCGGCCTCGACGTGCCGAAGACCGGCCTGGCCACCGACCAGATCCTGGAATCGTTGAAGACGCTGCTCAAGCGCGACCACCGCAACCTCGTCGCGATCATCGACGAGATCGATTTGCTCGTGAAATCCCGCGAGAAGGACGATTTGCTCTATCTGCTGACCCGCCTTTCCGAGGACGAGCCTTCGATAAAGATATCCATCATCGGCATATCCAACGACCTGCGGTTCAAGACGTTCCTCGGCATCCGCGTGCTGTCCAGCTTGAACGCGCAGGAGATCGTGTTCCCGCCGTACACGACCGCGGAGTTGGAAGACATCTTGATGGAACGGGCGGAGCTTGCATTCAATGAAGGCGTGCACGACCGCATCATCATATCCACGATCGCTAACCTGGCGGCCAGGGAAGATGGCGACGCACGCAAGGCGATCGCCTTGCTGCTGAAAACGGCGGAGATCGCGGAACAGCGCAATGCTAAATTCATCGATGCGGATCACGTGCTCGTCGCCAGGGATAGTCTCGAGTTCGACGCGACGGAAAACTTCCTCAAGACATTACCGGACCAGTTCAAGCTCGTGATCATCGGCATCTCGAACGTCCAGACATACAACAAGTGCGCGGTCAACACGGGGTCTCTCCTGGGCATATACAACGAGTTGATGCGGCAATCTGACGAGATCACCGCGCCGATCGGCGACCGTCGGCTGCTTCAGATCTTGAAGGAACTGCAAGGTCATGGCGTCATCGACTTGCACGTCATGTCGAACGGCCGCCACGGCCGGTACAGCGTTTCCTCGATGGTCATCGATCGCCAGGTCATCGAAACCGTTTTCTCGAAAGATCCGGTCTTGAAAAAACTGCTCAACTACGTCCCGAAGACGAGATGCCTGGATACGTTCTTCCATCGATGAGGGACTCTCGTTTCTCGCGTCTCGGACGAAGTCGCCGAGCTGCAAACAATTTTTTACGATCTGGAGGCAAGTTCAAAGAAAAAGAAGTATTAAGAAGGTACCGGAATCCTTGCTTTGCGCTCTAGCACAAGTAACTCCAGTCTTTCGGGTCTATCGGCTGCTTTTGCAATAATATCCCGATGCGGCTCACGATATCATCGACGCGCGCGATGAATGGCCCGAGGTCGTGGCGGTGCTTGTTGATGTCATCGGCGTTTGCCCTTGCCACCGCGAGCTTTTCCAGCCCGGCAGTGACGCTCTTGACACCCTCGGCCTTGTTCTCCCGGATCGCCGCCTTGCCCTCGAGGACGAGCCTAAACCCCTCGTTGAAAGGGGTGTACGTCCTCTGGTGCCGGTAGATCATCTCTTGCCCCGGGACATCGAGCAGCGAGAAATAGGTGAACATCACCAGCGCGTACGTGATGAAGGCGCTGAGCAGCACTGACAAGAAGTCACGTTGCCCCGCTGCCATGCGCGCGATGCCCATCATCACGACGTAGAAGATGGACGCGAACGCGAACACGATGGCAAGCACCTTTTTCCTCGATCCCAGGTAGCCAATCGCCACGCCCGTGGTCGCCGTTGCAACGATCACGTGCAAGGACAGAACGTCAAAGCCCAGGAGCACGAGCATCAAGTATAATCCCGTCCCTACGAGAAACGGGAACACCGTGAGCCAGCCGTACTTGTACAGCCTGGCGCTGGACGGCATGACGGGCTTGCGGTTCTCTTTCGTTGCTTTCTTGATCTCTCCTTGCCCTGCGGTGAAGGAGAATATGACCAGGATCGCGCCGATGATGATGGCCAGCTCGCCGAACAAGCAGCCGATGGACATCGTTGTCCACCCGGAGAACGTGAGCGTGTAATCGAAGATCAAGAGGGGCGCGAAGAAGGCTGCGATTTTGTCAAGGTCCGCGTTGGCTGCGAATGAATTCGTGATTTGGGTGTTGATATCACCGTCTTGGATGATGCTCAATATCAAGCCTAATGCAAACACGATGAGAGTGATCACGAACGACAACGCGACCATGCTCACTCTTGCTTTTTTCCCGCCCTCTGATTTGGCCAGTTTCTTTTTTGCACTTGTTTTCGATTCAGCGATGGCGGGTTCATCGATAATTTGTGGTTCCTCCATGATAAACATACCTCTGGCATTGGATGGCAGAAATATCGCACTTCCTCAAACTCTTCTCCCCTTCGGGTAAAAAAGGTTATCAAGCGAGAAATTTTCCATCGATGAAGATTTCTGATTTCTCTCTTTATAAACGAGGTTGGAAGGCTGTTGGCAAATATTCTCGAATTGGTTAAATGTCCAGAGAAAAAAAGGATTTTTTGTTGTTTGGCGTTCAAGATATGTGTTCTAGCACAAGTAGCTCCAATCTTTCGGGTCTAACGGCTGTTTTTGCAAGAGTATCCCAAGTCGACCGACGATATCGTCGATTCGTGCGATGAATGGCCCGAAATCGTGGTGATACTTGTTGATATCCTCGGCGTTTGCCTTCGCCATGGCAAGTTTTTCCAGCCCGGCAGCGACGCTCTTGACTCCCTCGGCCTTGTTCTCCTTGATCGCAGCCTTGCCTTCGAGGATGAGCTTGTACCCATCGTTGAACGGCTTGTACGTGCGCTGGTAACGGTGGATTCGTTCTTGCCCTGGAATGTCCAATATGAAGTAATAGGTGATGATTATAGTGCTATACACTATAAATCCGCCGAACAAGACATCGGAGAAATAGTGATGGCCGGAGATCATGCGTGCCATGCCCGTGCAGACAGAATATGCGGCAGTTAGGATTGCAAAAACAATCGCAAGGTTCTTCTTCCTGGAGCCTAATAGAAATAGAGGCAGCGCGGTCAGAAGGGTTGATTGAGCCACATGACCAGACCAGAAGCTATCCGCTTTATTTCCCGCGATCACGTACCACGGCGTGAATAAAAACGTGATATCATCGATTTTATAAGGTCTCCAGCGTCCCGTGACGCCTTTCACCAGCTGCGTCAGCCCAAGTGCGACGATGGCACCCGCGATGATGAGAACCCAGCAATACTTGTAATACTTGGCTCTATCAGGCATAACGATAGGACGGTTCTCATTTTCTGCTTTTTTCTTTTCCGTGCCATAGGCTCTCAAAGACACGATCAAAAAAAAGACGCCGATGATGAGGAAGATTTCCCCGAAGATCTGGCCGATGTACAAGTTATTCCACGCATAAGCGTAATCGTCAGCATCGAAGGCAAAGAATGGACTTGGAACAAAAAACTGGCCGAAATCGTACAACGGTCCAGGCGAGGTTTTAGTACCACCGAGCTGGTAGTAAAAAAACATCGTGATCTGCCTGTCATAAATTCCACCATCCAAACTACAGATAATAACCCCTATAACAAAGAAAATAACAACGATCAAGTACGAGATCGCTACCCCGCTTATCTTCGAGGCCTTTTTGCCAGCGCTCTTCGTCTTCTTTGGTTCCTTTCGTTCAATTGCCGTGATGGTTGGTTCGTCGATGATCTGTGGTTCTTCCATAATACCCGACCTAAACGATCTGTTAATTAAATGCTAATGATATGATGCAAGTTGTCCTCTCTGTTTAAAATCCTATCTCGAAGGCAACATATTAGGTGATAACGAGTGGACTTGACACGCACGCCCGTTGGTTGATTTTAAAAGAGGTCGCCAAAATATAAACATCCTTTTTTCAAGATCATCGAATAGAGACTGCGGATCTTATTAATCTCGTATAATACCAACAAGATATAAAAAAGTAGAATGGTAGAGGTTAACAGGACCTACTTACTCTTGCCGAATCCATAGTTCATGATGAATAACGCGACCAGCGTGATGATCGGACCGAGCAAGTTTTCTCCAATGAAGTCATCGCCTTTCGAGAGTTGGTTATTCCCAAATATCAACATAACAACCATGATGAGAACACCAACGATAAATGCGATCGAACGATTCCAAAGATCTGACCGGATAGGAGAAGATTTGGCTATTTTACCATATAGCAATAGCAACATGATTAACACAAGGGCGAGAACACCATAAATGATATAGCCCAGGTATTTCACAATATCGGGTTCAACTTGCTGCACTGCGACCTCGATGAATCGCAGAGCGATAGAATAAAAAAAACCACCAATGCAAATCCATGTGAGAATCAACTTCCGGCTCAAGATATACTTCTCAACCACGTACGAGAGGAAGATAAACCCGATCCCCAGGCCGATAAACGAGAACAATATGTAATCCCTGTTTATGGCAGACGAGATGCCGTAAAAACTATCCTTTTCAAAAAGGCGTCCTTCTTCTCCCAATTTTTGGGTGAAGAACCGGCCGATCCTGTCGAGTACATAGGATCCATACCCAATGGCTAATCCAATGAAAAAAAAACCATACCCAATGTTTAGTTTTTTCTCGACCTCGAAGGCTTCCCTTGATCTTGACTTTTTAACGAAATTTATCCCGTAATAAAGGAAGAACGCGACAACGATGGACATTAACACGAGTTCAAAGAAGTCCATCACGCTGCTAATTCCCCATACGTCTAAAATGGAATATGGCGGTAAATCTAGCATATTATCCTACCTTTTTTTTTTATACCGATAATCGCTCATTCGTAGGAAAATTAATAAAGATAACCAATGTCCCACTTTGAACCAAGGAATCATAAACAAAACTAAAGAAGAAGTAAATCACTCGTCCTTTTGTAATGTCTTCTCGATTTCCTTGAGCTTTTTCTCGCGCTCTTCCAATTCCTTGAGCTTCAAGGCCAATTCCTTTTGCTTCAATTCTTCCTCCTTCCGCTTGACTTCTAGCTCCATCTGCTCGAGCTTTGCCTTCTTGAGCTCCTCCCGCTGCATCTCGAGCTCCTTGGCTTGAAGTTCCAGCTCTTTTTTCTCCAGCTCGAGCTTCTTGAATTCTTCCTCGCGCCGGTGCAACTCTTTCTCCTTGAGTTCGAGCTGTTTCTTGACCATGTCGTCTTGCGTATCCGGTGCCTTTGCGGGGGATACTGGTTCCTTATCGCCAGATGGCGCCGCAAGGGTCACCGGTTCTGGCACCTTTACCACAACAACAGCCGGGGCGGGTGCGGATGTCAGGTCTTTTGGACTCTTGATCTCCTTTAATTCCTTGAGCTCGGAAGGGGCAGGCTTCACGCCTTCCTCGATCTTCGAGAATTCAGCCTCGATCTTTGCGCCGATTTCTTTTTGGATCTCCGCCTCGCTCGGTGCGGGCTTCTCTGGCGTGGTCGTGCTGGGCGATGCTGCGATACCGGTTTCTAGCTGCGCCTCGTCTTTCTTCGGCTGGGGCGGGACGTCGGGGATGAGATCCGCCTTCTCCTCCTCCTTGGCGGCCTCCTCGTCGATGGGTTTTATTTCGCGGTTCTTGATGGCCTCCGTAATAACCTCGTGGATCCCGGAAAGAACCTCGGTATCCGAGATTTTCCCGGCCATCTTCTTCAATTCCTTCTCGATCTTCACGGGGGCTGTTTTTGAAAGTATTTTCAGGACATCGTGGCTCCTTTTTCGAACGTGAACGTTGTCATCGGCAAGGCACGCGACGAACTCCGGTATCAACTTCTCGACCTTTTCCGGATGATCAGCGCCAAGCAAACCTAAAAGCCGGATGGCCTCCTCCCTTCCATTCTTTGACGTAGCCCCAGTGACAATGTTCGTGAGCATCGAATATATGGCATCCGGCTTTGCAAGCAAGATGGGCTTGAGAGCCAGGACCACGGAGGCGCGCATGATGTCGTCATCGCTGTTTAAAAAATCAATGACCGCCTGTAGTTGCGTCGGTTCAATCAAGGATGGGTCCTCCGCGTTTACTTGGCGAATCGCGTCGAGCGCCTCGGGCATGAGGCGTGCGTCCTTCCTTTCCATGATCTCGATCGACACTTTGAGCACGTCACGGAACTGCTTTGACTCGAGGAGTTTGAGGATTTCTTCCCGTTTTTCTTGCACTTTTTTCTCCCCCAACTCTTTCGAGTTCGGCGCCTCCTGATTTTTATCATTTTCATGGGACATGAGCGTAAACCTTCATTTCCACGCATTTGTTTTTTTTCTGATTATCTTTTTTCATTTCAAGTTAGACAATACCCAATCATCCATTTTTTTCTTGAATTCCACGAGCCCCAGGAATGCCCTCTTTGCCTCCCCATACGTAACTGGTTCGACGGCATATAGACTTTCTGGAATCCCGCAGAACGAGTTGATTTTGACGAGCAAGTGTGCCTTGCTTTCCTCGATCTTGAAATTGACCTCCTTCACGAGGCGGGTCAGCTTCCCGATTGCTTCGGCAAGAAACGCCTTCAATGACTCGTTTTGCGCCACGTCAGGGCTCGTGATGTCGAAGAGGATTATATCGATGATCCACGACTCGGGCGAGCTCTCGAAGATCTTGATCTCGATCTTGTAATATCTGCTGAAGAATTTCAACAGGGATAGCAATGTCGCTTGGTTAAAGAGCCGTTCGTCGTTGATGTTCAAGATGACATATTTATCGATGTAGTCGATGTACCAGATGGTGTCATCGGCCATGATGATCAAGTTTTCCTCGAGGTTGAGGGCCATCACCCGGTTGAACCGGGACCTGAAAAACGTCTCGAGCGTGAAGGTGATATCCTCGTATTCGCTGTTGTCGAGCATCTTGGCAAGCTTGTATGGGCTGGACTGCGAGACGAGAAGGAAAAACTCGTCGAGATAGATGGCGCAATCCTCCGGCTCGTAGAAATATTTTTCTTTCTTTAGCGCCCGGTCGACGATCTTCTGCTGCAATTCATAGCAGAACTTGGGTATCATCGATAGCGGTGCACCCGATTTGATCAAGATGCTGAGCCAGCGCCGCTTTTCGCACAAGGGGCGAACCGTGCATGTCATGCGGTCATCCTGGCACTCTTTATCGAGCTCTGCCATTTGTTCCGCTGCCTTCTGGGTGAGGAACGTGAAATCGGACTTCGATGCGAAGATCCGAGCAAAGCGGTTCAGTTTTTCATCCAAGTATGCATTCGCCCGAACGGCAATCTGTCTGGAACCTAAGCTATTACGTTCCGCTGCAAATTAAACCCAGCGGCAAGCTCCACGCCATAAAAGTACCTAGCAAGATCGCATGGCTATCTCTGCCCGAAGCATCGGGCATGATCACGTTACAGCGTCCTGCACGGTGGAGAAAATCCAAACCAATTCTTGATATTCCTCTTAATGATGCATTCATTGGGAACCAAAATCTCAGAAAATGATAAAAAAGGAAGAATGGCGAAAAATAAAGATCGGCTGCGGTTCATATCATCTGGCCTGTTATATAAACGCTGCCCGTGCCCGTGTCCACGCGGGCATCGAACCGGCTGGGCATTAATTGGTTGATGGATTGGAAATCCGTGCCTGAGGCGGTGAATCCACCTAGGTCCGTGAAATGGGGGCTTCCAGATCCGATGTTCGTCGTGAACTTGGCACTGGCGAAAGCATCGTCGCCCTTGTACGTGATGAATGCGCTTCCCGTTGACGTCGTTATGCTGGCGGTGATGTTGCCGCCTGGGTTGGTAGCCTGATCGACGGTTAATCTGATCGAGCCCGTCGAGACCAATACATTCAAGTCTATGTTTGCAGCTAGGGCGATGTTTGTAAGCGACACGCTCGCGCTTCCCGTGGACGTGTCGACGGCGATATCGCTGCCGATTCGCGTACCAGAAAGCGTGAGGTTCGCGCTGCCTGTCGATGATTTCAGGGACATGCCTCCCGCGAGTTCACCGCTCATTACCGCGATGGTGGCGGAACCCGTGGACGCGGAAACTTCGAGCAACCCGCCGATCGTGCTACCATCAGCCATGGAAAAATAGGCGCTACCCGTCGATGCATGCACTCGGACGTGCCCTGTCACGCTGACGTTCTCGCCCAGGGATGCCCTTGCGCTTCCCGTCGACGAGGAGACTGACAAGCAAGAGAGGTTTTCATTATCAGCGATGGCAACGTAGGCAAACCCGGTACTTGCCGACGCGGTTATGTTGTAGATGATCCCCGTCTTCAACGTGATCGTGACGAGATTGTTCTGGAACATCGGAAAACTCCACCAGTTCCTCGTGTTCAAGGAAAACACCTTTATCATGGATGCGTTGTCCCACGTGATCGAATACAGATCGGCCGGTGTCTTTCCAGCAAGGAAACCACCCGCGAAATCGTAATGGACGTCGATCTGCACTTCCGGCGCCGATGGATTCGTGGTATACTTGATGTCGAGGTCTGCAACGTCCACGTTGAAAGACCAGGTATCGGCAACCGAAGGAACGGCAGGATCGTAGATGAAGGTGGTATCGCCCTTGTAAGATCCCCATGTTATGACAGTGACGACAGAAAAAACGGCACCCACCAGCGCGAGCACGAGGAGCGCCGAGACGAAGACCTTGCCCGCTTTCTTTCGGGGCTTGGTCGCGGGAGCTTGCTGGGGGGAGGAGGGCGTTTTGGTGGCGATCGTGGCTTGTGAGGGGGGACTCCGGCGGGGGGCGATGGTCGGAGCAGGTTTTTCAACTGGCTTGGCGCTTGGTTTCTCGAAAGCGAGGCCGCATTCCGAACAGAAACTCGCGTTCGAGGGCAATTCCGCGCCGCAACTTGGGCAGTACATTTTTTTTCACCATACGAGTAGGTTACGAGTGTAGTATTCGAGAAATAAACCATAAGACAATCGGAAGCCAATTCTTATCAGCACGCTCCAGATCATGGTTTCAAGTCATCTTGCGAGGATTGAAGTGAATGCTCAAGAACATCCCGAAAATCTTGTCCCCCGACCTCTTGAAGGTGCTCATGGAGATGGGCCATGGAGACGAGATCGTCGTCGCGGACGGGAACTTTCCCGCGGCAAGCATTGCCCGGGCAACGAGTACCAGGATCCTCATCCGAGCGGACGGCCATGGCGTGCCAGACCTGCTCGATGCTATGTTGACGTTGTTCCCGCTCGATCAATACGTGGAACACCCCGTTACGTTGATGCAAGTCGTCCCTGGCGACGACGTGAAGCCCGTTATATGGGAAAGATACCGGGAAATCATCAAGAAACACGAGCCCACGTTTCTTGGCTTCGAAAACATGGAGAGATTCGCCTTTTACGAGCGCGCGAAGAAAGCATTCGCTATCGTCGCGACGGGGGAGCCAGCCTTATACGCGAACATCATTTTAAAGAAAGGTGTCGTCAATTGACGTAAGGGCTCAAAACATAGGGATTGCGAAATGCGCCTTTATTCAGCGATACGGAAGAATTGGTCGAAGACTTTCGCATAGCCGCCTTGCCATCGTTTGAGTTGCTGGATATAGTTTAACGCTCGCATATGTTCAGTCTTTAATTCCTTGTCGCTAGGTTCTTCCTTTATTCGAGCCCGCGCCTCCTTGGTACGACTCTCCACTTGCGCGATATAGTCTGGAAAGAGTTCGTAGTTGTGCAGGAAAGCGATGGTATCGGCAACGCGCTTTATTCCGCGGGGCGTCTGCATACCTTTCTTGAGGTTCCGGTATCGCTCCAACTTGTTGTTGAACTTCTCGTCCTTGTTGTTCGTGCGCTGCAGCCGTGGTGAAAGCAAGTACTGAAACAACTT
>JAUQYZ010000256.1 GCA_030587475.1 Candidatus Sigynarchaeum calidifontis | reverse complement strand
TTGGCGCTTACCACCGGTTTTGATGCGCGCCCCTCATGCATCACCCTCTCTTGTCCTCTCCTTCCCTTGCGCCGAAACAGCGCGCACGCGAATATGACCATCAACACCATGAGAAAGCTCGCGATGATCGGAAAGCCAGTGAGCGAGTTCATTAAATGACTTCCCACGATCACGGCTATAAATGTTCCGGTGCTTGACGAACCGATAAAAGCCGACCGCAGCCCTTTTTAATGATCAAATCACTTAGTCTTTACGCGTCATCTATCACCGCGGCAATCCCGATACCACGCGCAGTTGGGCCTATGGCCTGCAGACGCTGAACGCCCCTCTGGATCTGGGATGGCGCACGATGGTCGGTGCAACGCCGTACGAGGGGAGGGTGCCCCGCTGGCACGCGAGCACGGGATCGGGAGCGTCGGAGACGCTGTCTTCGCCGCCGCCGGTGGCGGTCGATGGCTCGATCGCGATTCGTGCGCGGTGGGAGCGGCTTGACCGGACGCAGGAGCCGTTCGACACGGCGACGCCTGGCCGGGGGTACTTCTGGATGGACCAGAACTTGTACGTCCGGGACGCGGGGACGTACGTGATCCTGTATCGGCCGTGGGGGCCTGGTTTTCCCTATCTCGACTCGCGGAACGACGTGTTCGCGCAGTCGAACCCCAACTGGGCGGATCGCGGGGCGACCATCGACGGCCCAGCCATGTGCTATATAGAACGCATGACCGCGCTCAAGACGGCCGTGTCCCTTGAATGGATTCGCCAGGTTGAAGCGCAGTTCATCGATCTGTTCGCATCGGGAAATCAAGCCACCGATGGTCTAGCTTGCAACACCGATTTCTACCAGCAGAATGATGTGGTCGTTTTCCCAAACCGGCTCGAGTCGCGTAACAATATCTACCCGACCGTCGCGCTCCCGGTAGAAATTCTCGATCCGAACATCGGAACTCGGTTCTATCACGCCTTTGGTAACCTCAAGGTCATGCAGTTCGACCCGGCCATTAGCACGTCGACGTCAATCTTTCTCGGCCCCGGCGCGACGATGACCGATCCCGTGTATGGTGCCACGATGGCCATGCTCGAGAATCAACAATGGGTGAACGAGCGCAATTTCCCGCATTACTATGGTATCCAGCAGCTCGGTCCCGATGGCTTGGCAATCATCACGCGGGACTACCACCCGTGGGACTGGATGAACGAGGTGCCGGCGGTTCCCTCGGCCTGGTATGGCGGCGGGACGGTGGCGAAGATGTACACGCTGGACGGCGTCCCGTCGAACGATGCGTCGTCGTACACGTCGAACAGCGACCCGATGGCGGATGGGTCGACGCGGGAGTACCACATGTGGTGGGACTACACGGGGACGGACCTGGCGTACCGGGAGCAATGGACCGGCACGTCGTCGTGGCGGGCGCACTTGCGGACGCGCTGTCGGACATCGACGACGGCTGGGCAAGGATACCAGACCGAGTACGTGCCGACGTGCCGGACGCCGCGGAACCAGCAGACGAACACCGTTACCAACATAAACTACCCGTCGGACTGGTTCATCATCTCCGTTCCAGGTGCTGGCGACGTCTGGGTCTACCAGCCAACGCGGGAGATCTTCGAGTTCCAGTCCCACGGCTATACGTACAATATCCAACCCCCGGCGGCAGTCATGCAGAACGACCAGGCAACGATCATCAAGGACAGCGACATGAAGGAGGTCGGATTGTACGCGGCACGCCTCACGAACGGTGGCTCGGTCATCCCCTTCACGATGACCTGGACCTTCAACAACTGGGGGATTACGAATCCCACGAATGCTATGCTAATTGGCAAGCGTGAATGGGTCCGAAACAGGTTTTCCCTCGACAGCATCTTCACCATCACGCAGCAGACATTTACATACCCCCAGATCAGCACCTTCGGGCCCGTTCCGCCGGCAGGGCTATTCTACAAGGCCGGCGATTCGGTCGTGCTCGACTCGATCTCAACGTGGAGCACGAACGTGGTCTCCGCCAGGACAGCGGCCGGCGGCATAACATCATCCCCCGCCGTGCCGTCGGTCGACCCCGTTGTATCGCTCGGCGAGGGCTTGTACCGGCACCGCATCACCTTCAACTGGATTGCGGCCTCGCAGGGCGATAACGTCGGCCCCAACCTCGGCACGAGGGGAGACTATTACTGGGTGTACCTGGATTTTGGCAGCCCGATCCAAGGTACCGCGTCTTGCGGCCTCTTCTGGGACACGACCGCGCCAACGCCCGCGACGTTCTCGCTCCCGGCCTACACGACCTCGCCCGTTGTGGTCATTGACTGGTCGGCAAGCAAGGGATCGGATAACAGCGATAACACGTTTCCCCCGGATGACAACGCCGGGATAGACCATTACCAGCTGTATCGCAATGGCTCTCTCATAGGAACGATAGCCTACGGGCGATTCACGTACATCGACGACAATGGCGGCGCGGGTTTTGCTAATGGCACGCTCTTGCAATACCAGCTCCGCACGGTCGACAAGGCCGGGAACTACGGCACGTCACCCTTGGTTTTTACCTGCATCAATGGTAGCATTTCCAACCCGGGCACCTGGAACGCGCAGTTCAATGGCAACATCGGGGGACCGGGGCCGAATGACAACCCGACGGCGGCGCACGGGAACGTGGAGCTGAAATGGAACAGCGGCGCCCCGTACTCGGCATCGATCGAGAGCTTCGAGGTCTTGCGCAGCACCAACCCGGCAGCTGGATTCGTTAGTATCGCCACGGGCATCGGGCCGACGACCTACAGCTACACGATAAACTGGGAGTCGCCAGCATCCGTCGAGGACACGTACTGGTACAAGCTGCGCAGCCACAGCGCATCGGGATTTTTCGACAGCGCCCCGATGCCCGTGATCTACGACAAGACGGCCCCCTTGCCCGCTGCGATCTCGTGGTCATATGGCCCTACCTACACGCCATCGGAAAAGCGCGTTCCTATCGACATCACGGGTAGCGGCAGAGCAATCGATCCCGGCTGGTATGGCGATGGCGAGCCGATGAACACGGGCAGTGGCGTGTGGCGATACGTCGTCTACCGGATGGTCAACTCGGGCTCCGGCTGGCCGACCAGCTGGACGGCGGTTGCGACGGTCGACAAGGAGACGATGGAATCGGACGTGTGGTACCACAGCGACATCACCCTGACCAACGGGTACACGTACCGATACATGGTCCAAGCCCAGGATTATGCTGCCCCGTTTCCCAGCCTTTCCTACCCGTCAGGCATGGCGAACAGCTCGTACATCGAGTTCACGTTCCAGACCACTATACCTCCAATGTTGCGCGTCTTGTCCGTGAATTCTAGTGTCGCTGCCGCAGCATGGTTGCAGCAATTCGAGATCACGGTCGGTGTCGGGAACTTGGGCACGATAGCAGGTACCTTGGCAGGCATCGTCCCGATTGTAACACGAGGTGGAATCGACGTCAGCTCCGCGTTCACGATAGTAGGCCCGAGTCCAACGCCTCCGATCCAAATCGGCGCAGGCGGAACGCAATACTTCACCCTCCTCGTTACCGCCAGCGACGTGAGCCCGACAGTAGAGGGGGAGGTGCTGTTCTCTGCGAGTTGCACATGGACAGCTGGTTCTCATGCATATTGCGGCGCTCCGGCCGCTGTAAATATAACTAGTACCCTCCAGCCGCCCCTGGGCGTGCGTATCAGCAGCATTGCACGCACGTCAGGTTCCGGGACACTAGTCGGCGGGATGTCATTCAACGTTCGAGTCACGTTTTTCAATAACCAGAATGTATCTGCGGCGAACGTCGATGCAACTCTCACGTTTGGTGGATATCCATATTTGTCTTCGACTGATCCCGCGGGAGTCTCGTTGGCGCCCTACGGGGGAACCGGCGTGCAAGACTTCATCGTGACCATTTCACCAGATGCAACCACGTTCCTCGTTACAATGGGAGCCAATTGGACGGCCACGGGTGGCCTTTCGGGAGACCAAGGATCCAATTTCTTGAACGTGGCTATTCAAGAACAAGCCAGGGTATCCATCACGAGCCTGGTCATCACCGGCTCGAACGGCGCTGGCCCCTACGTCGGCGGCATGAGCTTCACGCTCACGGTCACGTTCAGCAATACGGGTGGCACGGGAGCGACGAACGTCGACGCGACGATCGACGATGGTGCCTATGCGGCCTTGTCATGGAGTAACCCGGCGAGCGTGACGGTCAACGCGGGCAGCACGAACGCGCAAGTCTTCACGATCACGTCCTTGGCATCGTCGTCGACCGCATTTGTAACTATCAGCGTGACGTGGGCGGGCTTCGAGTCGATTTCGGGCCGTGTACTCAGCGGTAACAATCAAACCTTCGTGAGAATGCAAGCACGTGCCAGCGTGGCGATCTCGGGCATCGTTATCTCTGGCCCGAACGGCGCCGGTCCATATGTCGCAGGCATGAGCTTCACGCTCACGGTCGCGTTCAGCAATACGGGCGGCACGGGAGCTACGAACGTCGACGCGACCCTGACCTTCGGCTCGTACACGCACCTCACCTCGACCGGCCCGGCGGCCGTCATCGTGAATGCTAACAGCACGAACACTCAAGCATTCTCGATCACGGCTGCAACTGGTGCAACGACGGCGGCGGTGACGATCACGGCGACGTGGACCGGCACCGAAGCGATTTCGAGCCGTGCCATGAGCGGCGACGCTATCGCCGATACTACTAACGTGAGCATCCAATCGCCTTCCAGTGCATTCGTCGACGCCGTCGCCCTCAACGCGACGGCTTCCTTGGCAAGCGGGTGGGTACTTGCAGAGGTGAACGTCCGCAATACCGGTGGCACCGCGATAACGGGATGCACGGTTACTTTGACATTTAATTCGACAACGTCAATTACCCAGGTCGCGCTGAACTCCAGCACGGGCCTGAACTTGAGTGCAAGTGGCGAAATTGTTGTCCAGTTCCGCTTCCAAATTCCTGCCATCGAGCCGGTTGGCAATACGATACGTGTACAAGCCAGCTTCAGCGGCACCGAGGCGATCACGGGCAGGGCCGTTTCCAATTCGACCGCCAACTTCCCCGGCGACGTGCGGGTCGTCCAGAGCCAGGTATCCATTTTTCAAGAAATTCTTGGTGGTCGCACGGTTTTCGTCCAAGGGGAATCCTTCGTCGTGCATGTAACCATTGACAACTCGTTGGGTAACATGTCAATAACGGGCGGTTCTCTGTCGATGGAATTTGGCGGTGCTGCTGGGTTCTCGTCCAATTCTTCGGTGGTTCCCAGCCCCATCGCCGCGGGAACTGTCATCACCGTAGACTTCCTCGTGACGACTATAACGGGTGCAGCGACCTCTTGCAGCTTGCGGACGCACCTCACGGGCAATAACCCGAGCTTGCTAGACGTCTACACCCAAGCAATCAACATTATGACGACTGCTCAAGCCAGGATCTCGATAACGAACGTCGTCGTTTCTGGATCGAACGGAGCTGGCCCATACCTGGCGAACGAGAGCTTCACGATCACCGTCACGTTCACCAACACAGGTGGAACATCAGCGACTGTTGGGGCGATCCTCGATGCTGATCCCGCGGGATTCTTCCAATGGATGGCCCCCGCGACTGTCTTCATCGCGAACTCGAGCATCGCTACGCAAGCCTTCTGGATCACCGTCTTGGACAACGCATCGGTCACCGTGGTCCACGTGAACGTCACCTGGTCGGGCATCGAAAATAGTTCTGGACGAGTGATCAGCGGGGATTCTATCCCCTGGAATATTCCGGGAGGGATCCGCATCGGAGAAATGCCCATCGCGATGTTCAGCGTGGATTTAACTGTTATACGTGTGAACGACGCGGTCACTTTCATCGACGAGTCGGAGGATGCAGACGGCCACATCACCAGTTGGTCGTGGACCTTCGGCGATGGAACATCGGCCACCACGCGTAATGCAGTCCACGCCTACCGCCAGCAAGGATCCTATTGGATCACTCTCACCATTACCGATGATGATGGATACTCGTGCAACGTGACCAGGCAGATCGTTGTTCTCCCGTTGGTTGCCGCAAGTCCAGGACCGGAGGCTCGTGATATGGCCATGGGCATCGCTTTTGCATCGGCATTTGCCTTGCTCTTGTGCGGTATGGCCGTTATTGTGCAGCGGAAGCGACTTAACAAAGGCATGGCTATTCCCAAAAAGGCTGGCAATAAGAGGGCACCATTTTATAAGACTGCACCATGAAAACATTGTTTTTCATCCGCTCCCAATTTTTCCGATCATTCAAGAAAGCAAATAAAAAATCTTTTAACACGAATCAACAATACATAGTCATCCACGTGGCATTCGCAGAGTCGCGAGTTGAGGCTATGGGAAAGAAGACAAAAAAGGTTTCGACATCGGACAAGGACATGGCTGACGCCGACAAGATCGAGCTCAAGGAGACAAACGAGGTCCCGGTGTCTGAAAAGAAAGATGATACGAAACCAGATACGCCAGTAAAGGAATTGCCGAAAAAAGAAGAAGTCACGACCGAGCCGGCTAAGAGAAAAGAGGAGAAGGCCCCGGAGATTGCAAAGGATGCGCGCGTGAGCGTTGACGAGGTGCTCTCGGAAACTGCTGAACCGGAGGCCCCCGCAAAGCCGGCCAAGAAAACGAGCAAACTGCTAATAAAGAAAAAAGCTACGAAGGCGAATGCCAAATCGAGGGATGCTGCGAAGGCGGCAGTACCTGCTGAGAAACAAGACGAGATAATCGTGCCAGGCCTGGTCGACGAGGAGGAAATTTCGCCACCCGACCTGCTCGAATCGATGAAGGCACAAGAGTCGAAACCCCACGAGGCATGGAAAATATTGTTTTCTGGCCTGGATTTCGCCGGGAAGTCGTCCATCATCGCAACCGTGAAGAACGAGTTCGAGAAGATCGTTAACCCTCAACCCACAAAACTCACGGAACGCAGCGAATTCACTTTTCTCGGGCAATCCATTCACGATTGGGACATGGGTGGCCAACGCCTATACAGGATCCAATATCTCAAGCGGCCAATGGTCTATTATGCGGACACGAGCATCCTCTTCTACGTGATCGATGTCCTGGACGAGGAACGCTACGATGAGGCCATCGACTTCCTCTACGACACGCTCCAGCTCTTTGACAAGCTTAACGTGAACCCGCTGATCTCGATCTTGTTCCACAAGTACGATCCCGATGTGGAACGCGATTCCAAGAAGAACCGAATCGAGCTGAAGATCACAGCGCTCACGAACAAGATCAAGGTGCTCGCCTACGGGCGCGACGTGATGTTCTTCCGGACATCGATCTTCAACAGGTACACGGTCATCGAGGCATTCTCCAAGACTTTACTCAATTTGTTCCCGGACAAGAACGTCATTGACTATGCGTTGCAAGATCTCGCATCGAAAACGAACGCAAATATCATCATCATCCTCGACGACAAGCGCAACTTGCTAGGCCAGAACATCGTCGCGTCATCCGATATCCAATATGAGGAGCTCGTCAAGCTTGCCCAGAACACGCTTCTCTCGTTCCTTTACCTCAATGAAAACTTTCAGTTCTACCCGTTCTTGAAATCGAATTATATCATCATCCAGTTGGAGAAATACTCGTTCTTATGGAGCCAGATCGTCGAGGAAAACAAGAAAAATTTCTACATCATCGTGTTCAAGGATGGCGCCAATTTTGACGACCTTCTCAAGATGGACGTGCAGTCTGTCGGCAAGACCTTGATCAAGCTACTCAAGGCACCTTGACCTTCCATTTCTTTTCTGCCTCTCCTCGACGAGTAGTTGAAAGAATGCGAAGGTGCTCACATCAAAACAAACCACTTTCATTTTCGAGAGGCGCTGGCGCTTATTCTGCATTATAATGGCCGCGTTGAACCGATCAATTGTTCAACAAAAGCCGTGCGATCCAAGATACCCAAGGAAGAGATCAAGGGCTCCATCTGTCCTTGAGCGATGCTCGCGGCGTCGCTGGTGAACAATATATCGAGCATAAGATCGCCGAACAAATTTAACATGGTCGGTTCGAAGACCGAGTTGAAGGTCAAGGATTCTCGTGCATCGATGCCCTTTTTTTCGATCCGTCCCTCCTTGTTAATGCCTCCATTATTATGCGTCCTATGCTTCAATAGGCTTAGAAAGCAAGACCATGGTACCTGCGTATGATCGAAGCAGCCACGCTCGAGCGGAATGTCAGGCTCATCAAGGCTCGCATGTTGGAGCAGCTGGAATCGTCATTGAGAAAGGGTTCAGAATACATCAATCAGGAATTAGAAGGCGCGCATAATTTCTTGATCCGCCCGGCTGTACGCAGTTTTTACGATACCTTCGTCAAGCCCATCTTACGTGACGGCAGCAAGGGAAACCTGGAGCTCGACATCGAATGCGCCAAGGAGTTAATCCTTGACCCGACCAAGAAAATCGAGGATGTCATCCAGAAAAATGCTGGCCGCTATTTTAAAAACGATTCGACTGCGCGATTCGCGAACAAGCGAAACAGGAACTACAAGTGGTTCGTGGACAACGTCAGGAACACGTTTATGGCTCAAGTGAAGCACATGATCGAGGCCTTGAAGTGCGAGGCCCCGGACGTGAAGACTTACGACGAGCTCATGATCGCGACCTATAAAACCAGGGAAAACGCGCGCGCCGCCCTCCAGGAACAGATTCAGAACATGGAGATGGGCATCGAGAAGATCCAATCGGACCCAAGCATCATGGACATCGCCATCGGGAAGGATTTGATCACGCGGGTGCTCGTGAGGGGGATGAAGGACACGAAGGCCGAGCTGCTGGAAACCGTGGACGAGGTCTTCAAGAACACGTGATGTTCGCCGGCTCATCGCACCTTTAGCTGTGCGTTGCTTATCCGGCGGTCGATTTCCTTCACCCGCTTGTCGTTCACGTCGTATTTAAAGCCTTCGATCAGCAATTTCCGGCAAGACGTGTAATGCTGCACGACCTTGAGCCAGTCCTTGTTCTTTTCCGCCGTGACCGCCAGCTTCATCGCATTGCTATACTCGAGCATCAATACCGTGTCGTTTAGCTGCTGGATCTTCGAGTTGACTTGATCAAACTCCCGCGTGAGCCCCACCGTGCTCGCCACGAGCTTTGCCAACTCGTAATTTCGCATAGCATCCGCGTGAATCCCTAACTCTAGCCGGGTAGCAGCCGCGGCCATATATTTCTTGAACCGGGTTTTTGCATCCTTTTCCGAGATGTTCTTCAGATCATCGTTCAAGGCCTTAATTTCATCAGCCTCGGCCTTGCCGAACAGTGCAGACATGGACGATGCAGCGGTCTCCATTGCGGCCTTTTGCGCCTTGACTTGATCGATGTACTTGGCCGCCGTCTCGATCTGCTGGGGGATGAAGTATTCCTTTTTGACGAGCTCGTAGATATCGTGGACGATGTCCTTCGCTGGCTTCTGGAGCATGTTCTTGAGCTCCTCGACGAGAGTGCCGATGAAAAAGAAACCGGCCTTTTGCGCCTTGTCGTAGCCGTACTTGTAAACGAGCTGTTCCAGACTCCCGAGCGCGTTTTGATCGTCGGGAGAGATCAGCACGGCTGCATAAGGAAAGAGGAGGTCAGTCTCGAAGACCTTCTCAACGATGATCCGCGCGTCCTCGAAGGCAGTCACGTCTCCCACGAACTGTGCCAGGGTCTCACCATAGACCCGCTCGAAGAAATTCGAGAAGCTGACTAGTAGGTTCTTGAGAGCGAAGCTGGGTTGATGATCTAGAATGAGCACGGAGCGGACCTGGCTCGCCTCGTGCACGAGCAACACGAACTTCTGGTAATGAAGCTCGACCAGGTTTTGCGGCTTGTCCAAAGCAGTGGCTGCTTCGCCTGGTGGCTCGCTGAACGAAAGCATATCTTCGTTTTCGACGGGTGCAAAATCGAGCACGGCCTTCGCATCCTCCTTTTCAGGCGTGGATTGCGCTTGTTTATCCCGCACGCCTTCTTGCGAGAAGACGATGTTTGCTTGTAAAAAGCCCGCAACGAGGTCCGCATCCATACCCGCGCCCGTCACCGGGTGATTATACACGCATACCCCGCCTTTGCTGAGTACCATCAAAGATTTTATGTTCAAGACGTCTTGGTATTTCCGGTAGATGAGATCACGTGAACCTTCGATGTCTTCTCCCTTGATTTGTTCCATCACGGCATTATACTCCCGGAACGGGATGCCGGCTTTTATCAAGCGATCTTTCCAGCAATCCGCGCAACCGCTCGGGTAGCGTTCGCAGATATCGCCACAATCCGTGAGAAAACTTATATGCAATGTTGGGGACAAGGTTTGCTTCCGGAAGAGAATGATCGATTCGTGTCAAAAGGAGACGCGATGACTTAAATAAGTTTTAAACAAAAGGTGAATACAGTTCCAAAAACAATCTTTGAATCCTTGGAGGATCAACATGTGGTTCTTTAATTCCCCCCGAATCATCTTCGGACGTGAGTCCGTAGACCAATTGGCAAATTCCCTTTACGTGACGGGAACGAAAGCGTTCATAGTGACCGACAAGGACCTCGTGAAGCTTAAAAAGGTCGACATTGTAACGAGCAAGTTAAAAGAAGCAAGTATCGAATACCAGATATTCGACGGCGTGTTACCTGACCCGCCCGTTTCCGTGGTCAAGGCAGGCGCGGAAAAATGCGTGAAATACGCGCCTGATCTGATCATCGCTCTCGGCGGCGGCAGTTCTATCGACACGGCGAAGGCCATCTGGGTGCTTTACGAAGCGGGTCTAGACTTCGACATTAACGGCCTCAACCCATTCGTCGCCATCCCGACAGGCACGAAGGCGAAGCTTATCGCCATCCCAACCACGTCTGGCACGGGCGCCGAGACAACGTCTGCTGTCGTGCTCACGGACGATGCCACGGGCTTAAAGCTCGAGCTGCTCAACAAGGCCACGATCCCGTGGATGGCCATCGTCGATCCCATCTTCGTGGATGAAATGCCAAAGAAGCTCACTTCGAGCACAGCATTCGATGCCATAGGGCACTGCATCGAGAACATCTGCGGCAAGTGGAACAACATCTATTCAGAAGGCCTAGCCGGCGTGGCACTGCGACTCCTCTTCAAGCACCTGCCGGCTGCATATGAAAAGTCGGATCCAGATGCTCGCGAGGCCGTGCACAACGCTGCCACGATCGCGGGGCTCTCGTTCGGGAATGCCCAGGTCCACCTCGGTCACAGCATCGCCCATGCGCTGGGCGGCACCTTCCACATACCACACGGTTTCGGCGTCGGCCTCGCGCTTCCTTACGTGATGCAGTACGTCATCAAGCACGACGAAAACTCTGTCAAGGTCTTCTCGAACACGGCCAAGGTGATGGGAATCGCGGAATGGAAGGACACGGATGCAGCGGCAGCAAACATGCTGCTCAAGGCAGTCCAGGACTTGCAGAAGAAGGTCGATTTCCCGACCAAGCTCGTCGACCTCGGGATCACGAAGGAAAATCTCGATACCAACATCGACAAGTTCATCGAGCTGATCCTCCAGTCGGGGGCCATTTCCATCACGCCCGTCGACGTGACCTCGGACATTATCAAGAAGATACTCTATTGCATGGTCGACGGGAAGGCAATCGATTTCTGAAGCTTCTCTTGCCTTGTTATTTTCACTTGTTTTCTGCCTGCTTTGCCAGTTCCTTGCGACAGTGCAGGAGGAACCGGATGGGATCCAGCGCGTGCCCCTCGCCATCGACGCCGCCGCACTTCTTGATGTCGGCATCGGGGATGGGATTTTTCCCGATGGCAAGGTGCTTTATTTTCATGGTATTCCCGAGGCCTTTGATCTCCTTGATCCGGTTATAATTGAGGTTGATGCTTTCGAGGGAACGAAGGTTATCGAGGCCCTCGATCTCCTCGATGTCATTGTAGACGAGAACGAGCTCGCGCAAGTTGACCAGGTTGTCGAGCCCAGTGATGCGTTTTATTGCATTGTAGCCGATATAGAGTTCCTCGAGATTGACGAGCTTGTCAAGGTTCTTGATCTCGCGGATCCGGTTGTCCCCAAGCCAGAGGATCTTTAAATTCACGAGCGACGACAGGCCGTTGATCTCGGTTATGCAGTTGTCGTCCAGGAACAGCTCGCGAAGGTTCACGAGCGTGTCGAGACCGGATATCTCGGCGATCTTGTTCCGGCTGAGCGTGAGACTCTTTAGGTTGATAAACTGCTCGATTCCCTTCATGTCACGGAGTTTATTGTTGAAGAGCGATAGTTCCTCGATCGGAACGAGGGATTCGAGTTTCGCGAGCGATTCGATCTCCGGGATGCAGTTGTCGCTGAGGTTGAACTTTCGCACGGACTTGAGATGCCCTAGCCCTTGTATCTCGTCGATGTAGTGGATCTTCTTGCCAGCGAGGTTCAAAACACCCTTTTCGACTAGAATTTGCTCGCTCATTGTTAAATGATCTGTTCGCGCGTTTTTTATTGTTATCTTGGTTTTCAATACTTATGGACGCGACGATCTCCGATGCGACCGAAGCCAAGCTGCGAGAACTCGAAGAAAAGGGCAATGCCGACTACTTGTGGAAAAAGACGGGTTATCATAGGCCTCTTGCGTCGTTCTGGTGGAACTACACGCTCATCCTGGTGCTGGCGTTGCCTGCGCTGCTCGTTGTCGGATACGTGATACCCCAGCTCATCTTGCCCTTCCCGGCGGCGCTCGGGTTCAGCTCGCTGACCACGCAATTTTTCGGTCTTTTCTTCACGATCATGGACGTGGCGACCGTGCCAGCAGTGGAAAGGTACGTGGCGGAATACTCGGTCAAGAATCCGCGCATAGCTATCCGATACATCCAGTTCTTTATATGGTTCCAGATGTTTACTGGGCTCGTCCAAGTCACTGGTGTTGCGATATATTGTTTATATTTCATGCCAAGAAATCTTGAATATGCCATGTGGTTTTTCTTGATATATTCGACGACACAGTACCCGGGCTGGCTTGGGTCGTTCAACGGCGCCCTCATCGGGTTCCAGCAGTTCGACAAGGCGAACAAGGTTCAGATAATCCAATCCGTGCTCTTGCAGTCGGCGACCCAGATAGGGTTCATTTTACTCGGCCGGTGGATCGGCATCCAGGTGCCCGCGATCGGCGAGCTCATGGGTGCCACGTATGGCTTCATCATCGGCACGTACCTCGACGACTTCATGGCCATGGTAATCGCCGGGTATTTTTTCTCCAAGGTCTTGCAGCCCTTCGGGTTGCGCCTCCGGGATGCCTTCATCCCGGATTTCAACCGCAAGATTGTCAAGGATTGCCTTACATTCGGGGGGAAACTCCTCTTTGCCCACGTGATCAACACGGGCGTCAACTTCGCCATCTTGTGGATGGTCATCGCGTGGCTCCCGAACTACGCGGTCATCACGGGCCTGTACTCGATCGCCGACGGCATCGCCCGCGTCATCTCCATCTCGTTCACGATCACGCCTGCTATCTCCGAATCGTTCAATAACCAGAAAAAAGAACTAACGAAACTGATCATCGAGAGCCAGTGGAAGAACTGGTTCTTGCTATCAATGTTTCTCTCCACGGAGGTCGCGATCTTCGTCCCGCCCGTCTTGAAAGCCGTGGGTGGCGAGTATGGCGCGGCCGCGTGGATGATCCCCATCTTGATGATCTCCCGATTCTTCGTGTTTCCCATCAACTTCGGAAGCGACATTTGCCAGGGTGCGGACAAGCCAGAATACCGGACTTACGCGCTGATATTCGAACAAACAGCCAGGTTTTTCTCATACGTCTTCATGATCAGCCCGTTCGGCATCTTGAGCATCATCGGGGAGTCGTATGCCATCTACACCTACTTGCTCGCCGACCTCCCCGCCTACCTGACGAAGCTGACCGTGCAATGGTGGTTCGTGCAGAAGAAGACGATCAAGACCAGGTTCTCCAGCCCGTACCAGGTGTTCGTGGCCCCGGCCATCTCGGTCGCGTGCTTGATCCCGGCCAACTTGCTGTTCGTGCAAGTCTTCAACACGCTGTACATGCAGCACGCACCCGATATCATCGTGCCTCTCGCCGTCGCGGCGTGCTTCTTGCTTCTCATCTTGTTCGCCCTCCCGATCTTGCTATTCTTCATTTATGGGCTCGTGGGAGGATGGGACGATTATCAATTGCGCCAGTTTCGAAATGCCATGTATATATCCGGGCCATCAAAGAGGTTCGTTAAGTTGCTCTATAATGTCACGAGCTGGGCACATAAAAAAAGCAAGCTCGGCAACAAGTTTCCTATCGACCACGATGCAGGCGAGCGCGAGGCGATGGAGCTCACGATGCTCAAGGCACGCGAGACGGGGCTGAAGGTGTAGGGGACGGTCAATAGACACGTATCTCGTAAACCCCGATCTCCCTCGCGCCGTTGCTGGCGTGGAAGGCCACCTTGATCCGATCCGCGCGCGTCCCGTTTGATTTAACGATCACCTTCCGCTGGTAATTTCCTCGCACACTAGCTATCGTCCTTTCCTCATCGCCCGCGATGGCAACGACATCGAAATCCTTGGGGCTCCGCGGCGGGCGCCCGTAAGTCGGCCAAGGCGCGTAGTCGTCCCGGTAGAAATGCGGGTAGGGCTTGTCCAGGCCGTTGTCGAACGTGAGGTGGATCTCGGACACGGTGCGGCCACGACCAACGTCGATGGCCAGCCACTGGGGGAAGCCCTTGGACGGGTCGCTCATCCACACGTTCGGCCCATGCTTTCCGGGGCGGTGAAAGCCATTCGTGACGTTGCCCGCGGGAAACGCCGTGAACCCGGGGATCGAGAAGCAATAGACCCCGCGTGGCTTCACGACGGGCGTGAAATACGTCGCGCCGTCGTGGATGCGGACGATCTTCCACGCGCCGGCGTCCTCGTCGTAATACCCTCCACGGAATCCAGGATAGTGGTCGATGTCCTTGCCGATGGACACGTCGATCGATCCATTGGGAGGGCTGTCGATGTGGAACCAGAGCAGGCGCGGTCGTGCCGGGTCGCGCGGTGCTTCGACCTTGATCGGCCTATCGAGCTCGAGCGACACCCACGTTGTGGATCTCGCCGGGCACTTGCCCGCCATTTCCGAGATGTCGTTTTTGGCACCCAAGTCACCCACGATGTCGGATTCTCGGATGCCACCATCGAGGCGCACGGGATCGCCGGAGGTATTCTTCACGAGAATGGATATCGAGCGGATCTCGCCAAGGTTCCCGTCTGGTATCGCGGGAAATTGCTGGGCCACGGAGAAATAGAGTGGAACCCACGCGCCGACCTGGTCGAAATGCAATGGGTGGGTGGATGACGCGGACACGGCTGCATGCAGCGCGAGGTCTTCAGGATCGGAATTGGGCAGGTCGATCAAGAAACCGTCGTGCTTGAGTAGCTCTTGCTGGTAGGCGTTGAACATCATCGTGCCGAGGGCCCGCGGGGATGTGCTTTTCTTCGCGCACCAGGCCGCGGCCAGGCCGGCTGCCTGGCCGACAGCCGCGAGCGTGCCTTGTAGCCGCGTCGTGCCGTGAGCCACGTGGGTCACGCTCAAGCACCGGGATGCCATGAACAAGTTGCTGGTGGTTTTCGAGTAGATGCTGCGGTAGGGGATCGTGTACAGGTCCGGCAATCGCATTTGCGTGCAAGGCGGGCCTTCGTCATAAAACCCATCGGGTGGATGAAGGTCGATGTTCCATCCGCCCGCCGCGATTTGATCGGGAAAGACCGTTCCCGCGACAACGTCTTGCTGCTTCAAGATGTAATCGCCGATGATCCGGCGCGATTCGCGCTTGCCGGGGATGGAACCGACCCACGCGAGATCATAATTCGCCGAGTTCGCGTATCGCGAGTCACCACTGTTCTTCACGTGATGCCAGAGCCCATACAGTATAGAGAGCAGTTCTTGCTTGATCACCTCGTTGTCACGGATCGTGTCGAGCCTCCCGCCATACTCGTTCCACCACCAACCGGCATGCATCGACCCGTGCCAGTATCCATCCCCTTCCCTGCCACCTGTCGGCTGCCGGCTGCGTCGCTGGTCAGAATAGTCCTTCGGGAGCTTTTTTGCCCAGGGAGGAGGCGTGAACGGCACGGGATGGCCCGTGTCGCGGGCCTCGAAAAGAATCGAGCTGCCCAGCGTGCACGCGTCCGCCACGTCGGGTGCCATGGACTCGCCGAACTCGGTTTTTGCCTCGCGACGCATGCGGAACTCTGCCCCCGCGAGCGCCCCGAGGGTTCCATCTCCCGTCCCGTCGACGAAAACCTTGGCCTTGAACACGTGCCTTGTCTCGGAATCTTGTTGCAGCCCGCTGCACTCGATGATGCGATTTGCATAGCCGTCTACCGCGTGGTTCTCGGTTTTCACGTCATCTATGGCTATGCCATGGTACACGGTCAAGTGATGCTCGGCAAGGCACGCGTCGCGGAGCACTTGGTCGATCCAAGCGTACGAGTTTCGGGGATCCTTGACCGCATAGGTCAATCGAATTTCCTCGATGATGCCAGTCTCCCGTGCATCGAATTGCCAGCCATGATCCGGCGCGCCACCGATGTGAACGCGGACGACGCTCGAGCCGTTTCCACCGAGCACCCCTCGCTGCTCGACGAGCGCGGTCGTGGTACCTTGCCGTGCCGCAGCGATGGCGGCACACGTGCCCGCCAATCCACCGCCCGCGACGAGGACATCCACCTCATGGACGATCGTTTTCATAGTATGAGAACGAGGCGCAAGGCCTAATAAATGTAAATAAGGGACCTGGAATGCAGTGATCCCGCATGTCCTTGAAGAACGTTAATACCCTCCACGTCCTTTTCTAGACTAGTGCTGAACCCATGGATCTCACCTGGTTGTGGATCCTCGTCGTGGCGGGGATCGCGGTCGCGCTGCTATCACCCATCCTTGCCGGTATGCCGCGAGTGGTTATCCCCCGGCAGCCGGAACCGGAAGGATTTGATGACAACGCGACCGGAGCCGGGTACGCGGAGATCCAGGACCGGCTCGAATTCAAGAGCATTCGCCGGACCGTCGTCGACCACGTGGTCGATGCCATCAAGAAGAGTGCTGTTGCCAAGCCAATCTGCGTCCTCGATCTCGGCTGCGGTACCGGGCATCTTATCAAGGATCTTCACGACGGGATCGGGAAGGCTGGTATCGATGCAACCTTGCACGGCATCGACATCGGGGCGGCGTCGATCCGCGAGTGCAAGGAATACTTGACCCGCTCCGGCTTGCAAGACATCGATATCAAGGAGGGCGATGGTGCCCGCATGCCCTTGCCGGATAGCTCGATGGACATGGTCGTTTCCTCCTTGTCAATGCACCACTGGTCGAAGCCAGCGGCCGTGCTCGCCGAGATCCACCGGGTGCTCGGACCTGCCGGCATTATGGTGTTGTTTGACTTGCGACGTGATGCACGAAGGCTTTTCCACCACGCGTTCAACCACTGGTTCACGCCACGCATGCCCGAACCCCTCAAGTCGGCCGGCGACCCGTACCGTTCCATGTTGGCATCCTACACGCCCTCCGAGATCGATGCGATGTTGAGACAGACACCATGGGCGCGGGAGCGCGTCCTTATATCCCCCCGGTCGATCGCGACGTTCATTGACGGGCAAAAGGCACCTTCTTGACGTGCACGACAACAATCGTTTTTATCGAAGGATTAGTGCAAGTAGCGATGCGCTCCATGTCGAACAATGCCCTCGTCTTGAGTCTCGTTTCCCTGGTGGCCTTTATCCAGGATGGCGACATCTGCACGAGTAAAAAGTTTAATCGGCGGGATGATTTTCATTGCTCGGGTAACGTGAGATGCACTTATCAGTCGCTTACAACTGGGACCCGCGCCTTATAGAGGAGGTCGTGAAAAACAAGTACCCCGTCTACGATTTTTACGCGTCAGCGCAGCATACAATGGTCGGAGGTGGCAGGCCCTCGTTCATCTTGCCCGGGCCCGATCGGGAGGCAATTCAAGCACAGATCAAGCTGATGCACGAGAACAAGATCGAGTTCACCTACGTCCTGAATGCACCGTGCATGGCCGGCCAGGAGTTCGTGAGGGAAACCCACGAGAAGCTCATCAACGAGCTTCAATGGATCCAGGACATCGGCTGCGATGGGGTCGTTCTCACGATCCCGTACTTGATGGAGATCGTGAAGGAACAGTTCCCGAAACTCAAGATCCGGGTCTCGACGATCGCCAAGGTGAACACGGTCAACAAGGCCAAGTATTTCGAGTCGCTCGGGGCGAGCGCCATCACGCCCGACGTCATGATCAACCGGAATTTCAAGGTACTCGAGAAAATGGTCAAGGCCACGAAGTGCGAGATCAACTTGCTCTTGACCGATGGCTGCTTGTACGAGTGTCCCTATCGACAGTACCACTACACGCTTTGCGGCCACGCATCCCAGACCTTCAGCAACAAGGCTTATCAGGATTACCCCGTAGTTGCTTGCAGCATCTCCAAGCTGTCGGATCCTGCCGAGATCATACGGTGCCGCTGGGTGCGGCCCGAGGACATCCCGCACTACCAGGCGATCGGCATCAACAGCTTCAAGATCGGGGGCCGGCGGCTCACGACTAACCGGTTACTCGTGTCCATCAAGGCATACTCCGAGAAGAAGTACGACGGCAATCTCGCCGACATCCTCGAGGGCTTCGCGTTCATCGCGGATGGCATCATGGAGGAAAAGCCGAGCGCTGACTCGTTAAAGCCGCACCTGCGCATCGACAACACGAAGCTTGACGGGTTCATCGATTTCTTCAAGAAGCAAGATTGCGACGCGAACTGCGGCGAGTGCAAGTATTGCGAGCAATGGGCAAAAAAGGCGATCACGATGAACAAGATGGGCGCGGAGATGCAACTGTTCTCGCTTGGCGCCATGCGCAAGAACTTGAGCAATAGCCGGTTCTTCGGGCTCGACCAGGACTCGCGCCGCCGCTCCAAGAAAAAGTTCCTCGGGAGATGAATGGCCACTATCCTTTTACTGGATCCCGCGCGACCACAAGATATAATCGACGAGGAAGTCGATCGTCTCGGTCACGTTGTAGTTCGTCTTCGATGACGTGACGCAAACGTATTGCAGCTCGAGCTCGGCCATCTTTTCCTCGATTACCTTGTAGATCGCATCGAGCTGGCCCTGGTCGGTGAGGAGGTCGACCTTCGTGCCCACGAGCACGATCGGCAGGGCCTTGTTGTTCGCGTTGTACCGCCGGATCAACTCCACCCACTTGTTCACGTCGTCGAGCGTGTCGGGCTGGGACATGTCGAAGACGACGAAGGCACCCGTCGAGTCACCGACGTAGGCGGGGTGAAGCACCTCGAACCGTTTCTGGCCGGACAGGTCCCAAATTATCAGGTTGATGACCTTGCCATGGCGCTCGATCACGTGGCTCATGTGCGAGACGCCGATAGTCATGATCATGTCCGGGATGAATTGCTTGTAGAAATAGCGGTGTAACATCGTGCTCTTGCCGACACCCCCTGGACCGACGACGCAGATCTTCCACCGGAACTGGATCTTGTCCTGGGAGACGTTTTTCAATATCTTTGTCTGCATCACCGCCGGTTGCTGCGCTGCAGTGCTCTGCTGCTCCGCGGGCGCGGCGGCTTGCTCTGGTTCCTTCGCCGGCCGCTCTTCTTCAGTTTCAACGAGCTCGTCGACGTGCCAGGACATGCTGGATCATGGGCGGGAAGATCTATTCTCCATTTCGAATAACGTGGGTAAAGATTATCAAGCTTTGTCAAACCTTGCGAAGCCTCGATTATTAATTATGGCCGAAGCGAGGCATCCTTTAAGACGCATGAACCAAAACAAGAGCATTTCGAGTTTTTCATTGGTTCCCTCTGCATTTATTAGATTCAACGCAATTTTTTTTGTGTTATCATCAACCCGATTTTCCCATGCCGATCATCTCCATTCCGATTATCGAAAAACTAAATAAGGATTGTTGATTGCGATAAAAATTCACGAATCAAGATTATATGCTCGAATAAGCAGCCATCGAGGCCCTTCGTGGCACGTGATGCTATGTCGCTTCCAGAGAGAACCGCTTGAGACTTGGGTGGTCCCGTTAGGCTGTCGTTGCCGATTGCATCGTGATCGGCCGCTTTTATCGCCGTCGATAATCCATGTCAAGTCGAAAAATTTCCCCAAAACAGACAAAATTATAAATTCATTGACACTAGTTACTGTCGGGGAGCGTCACTCGTTGCGGCGAGTGACGAAATACCGTTGCTGCTCGTGACACGAGGTACCGTTGTTGCTCGTGATATACTCAATAATGCGAAGATTTTTTATAGACCCCGATGCATTAATCACAAGGTAATGAGCGTCCGTCCATCCCGTCGAATTGAACGCACGTCCTATTGGTACAAGAAAGGCTTGGGAAACGATGACCGAGACAAGACAGCAGGATAACGCCGGAGTTGACAAGGCCGGGGCGAGAGAACGGGAGATCGACGTGCCCAATCCAAGCACTAGCCCGGGGAACCAGGGGATTCCGCAACCGGGCAACCCACGCCAGACGGGGCATGAGGAGATCAACACGGCAGCGGGCGCGGTCATTTCAATCGTGCACCAAGCAGCTCACGAGGATGCCAGCGCCGAAGGCATCGAGATGTCCGCCGACCTCGGGAACACGAAAGCCGCACACGAGTGGCCAAGGGACACCAGCATAGCGCCGAGCGAGGACGCGGGAGAAAAAAAGCCACCGAAAATCGGGGAATTGAAGTGCAAGTCGTGCGTGCACTGCCTGGACGAGTGTGTTCCTGCCGTGATTTTCTAAAAAATGGATGACGGGGCGTCCGTGGCGATCAAGTTCAACCCGAAATGCGGGCATCCGTGCACGGTCGTCATCAGCAAGTCGTTCGAGATCACGGAACATATTTGCACTTCATTCGTTCAAAAAGAATCGGAAAGAGACGACGCGAGCAGTTTTGACTTCGACCGGTTCATCGAGGGGAGCGAGGAGCTCGATGATTTCTTGCTCAAGCAACAGACCAAGAAAGCAAGCAAGCTCGTCTCGCTCGAGGACCAGATGAAGGTCGCCGTGAAGAAGCTGGTCAAGCCGCTGGCCATCCTCGTCCCGACGGCCGTGCAGAAGAAGTCGGAAGCCCAGCTGCGCGCCGAGCGCGAGGACCGGCTGCGGCAACTCGTCGAAACCGAGGCGAACGTCATCTACATGCGCGTGCTGGAATTTGAAAAGGCGGCCATGGGCAGTAACGCCTACCCGATCGACAAGTTGAGCAAGATGCTGAAGGATCTCGACAAGAAATACATCACCGGGTTCATCCAGAAGATTAACAACGATTTCTTGATATCCTACAACGAGCAAACTCAAGTCGTCCGATTTTACAACCCGTCGAAGCCCGAGCTGGAGATCTTGAGCAGGGAATTCGAGAAGTGGCTGCGGTTCAGCAGGCTCTAGCACGCACCGGCCTTCCCGTGCCATGGTTTGCGTGCTCATCTTGCCAATCAACACGTGCCGCTGTTAGACGCGTGTTCCGAAGAGACCAGCCATCACCACGACGATCAGAGCAGCGCTTTCAAGAGTAACAAGAATCCAATCGACGACGCGGTCATGACAATCGCGAAAATGGCCAGTATTACGGTTAAGCTGCCCAATTTGACGATTTTCATAGTAGTCATCTTACAATCATTTCTGGTGTATTTGTGAACAAACTTTAAATAATTCGACTTTATTAAGATTTCGGCGATGGGTTATTAACCCAATAAAAGAAAGAGTTAGGAAAAGTAGGAGTAAAACCTATCCTAAACACGTTTAGTTTTCGTATGGATATCTTTTTCTTGTATTTGATCAACGTTATCGTGTAAGAGCGCTAGAATGACAAGCATGATTGCTTCATTCGCCAACTTCAAGTAATCTTTCCTTCTATATGCTCGTGAAACTGCAGAGCGCGGTATCTATCTAAAAAATGATTTAAGTAAAGCTGTCCCTTGCCTGTAGGTTCGGAGATCGAAGTGATGAAAAAGAAAAAGATTACAAAGTAGCAATAGTCAGAGCAAGGAAGCGACGTAATCGATGATGTCCAAGACTTGAATGGTAGCACCGCTGGCTTGCGCGGCATCCTTCAAGCTGTTCACGCAGAACGGGCAAGACGATAGCAGCACGTCCACCTTCGCCTGGATGGCTTCATCGATGCGGTTCCGCGCGATGTCCCGAGCCAAGTTGGGATATTGACTTTTCACGCCCCCGCCGGCCCCGCAGCACCATGCATTGCCCCGGTTGCGTTGCAGCTCGACCAGCGTGGTGCCAGGGAGCGCCTTGATGGCGTCGCGCGGTGGCTCGTAGACCTTCATGTGCCGGCCGAGGTGGCACGGGTCGTGGAAGGCGACGTGCTTCTGGCCGTCCCGCGGGGCGAACTTGATGCCGTTCTTGCCCACGATGTCCGACAGCACCTGGGTCACGTGCAGCACCTCGAAGGGGAGGGGGCCACCCGCGACCACCGGCCAGTCCCGCGACATGGTCCGGTAGCAGCCGGCGCACGCCGTGAAGACCGCCTTCGCGCCGCTCGCCTTCACTTGCTCGATGTCGTGCAAGATGGTGTCCTTGGCAGCCGCCACGTCACCGATGCGCAGGGCGACCGAGCCGCAGCACCACTCGTCCTCGAGCACCGAGAAGCTCCGCCCGGCCGCCTTGAAAACGCGGCCGAGGTTCTCCAGCGTCCCGGGCAGCCTGAGCGGGTAGGTGCACCCGGTGAAGAGCACGAGGTCCGACTTCTTGTCTATGCCGGGCACGCTCGCAGCCCACGCGGCCTTGCTGGCCTTGGTCTCGCCGTACGGGTTGCGCATGGACGGGTCGCGCATGGCGGCGAGCAGCTTCGCGTGCTTGTCGAGCGGCGCGAGCCCGCTAGCGACGAGATCCTGCCGCAGCGCGTGCCACACCTCGACGTGGTCGATCCACTTCGACGTGTTGAGCATGATACTTGGATTGTGGGTCTTGTGGCACACCTCGTTGCACGACGCGCACTCGGTGCATTCATAGACCGAATCGACCAGCGCCGGGCCGAGCTCGACCTTGCCCTCGAGCAGGCTCTTCAAGATGCCCATCCGCCCCCTGGAGAACGTGGACTCGAAGCCGGCCGGCCCCTTGGCCTCCTTCACGGGGCACACGAGGTACCGGCCGACCGCGGGGCGTATCGAATAGCCGCAGTCGCCGCAGCCGATGCACGACATGATGTCGGCCCACCGGGCCTTCACGTGCTCGATCTTGCCGGCCTCGCGGGTATTGCTGGTCTCACTTGGCTCGCTCACCGGCCCGACACCCCCCAGAAATCGAACTTCCCGCGGCCGAGCACGTGCTTCGAGTCGAGGCAGTCCTTGATGGCACGCAGGGAAGCGAGGTATTCCGGCGTGTACGCGCCGATCTCGACCATGAGCCGCGACGTGATGTCGCCCATCATGTACCGCTGCGCGCCGTGCCGCGTGACGCGCTCGAGAATGGACTTCCAGAGCCGCAAATTGGCCTCCGCGACCTCCGGATGGCTGGCCCCGTTGAAGTACGCGTTGAACGTCGTGAAGCCGCACGTGAGCTCCACGTTGCAGCCATCAACGAGCAAGACGGGGCCGCTGCCCGTGACGGGGCGCGTGCCGCAGGCCTTCAAGATGGTCTCTATGTCTTGCACGTGCTCGCCGTCCCACACGTCGAGGTCCTCGAGGATGCCCGGGAACCTATTGGCCGGCACGAAGCACTCGGCGGTCAATGGCTCGTACCCGCCGCGCTCGATGCCCCACAAGTTGTGGTAATTTTGCCAGCCACCTTGCTCGACATAGTGCCACTTGGCATAGTTCCCGTCCGCGATCTCGGGACCGAGGGCCTCGCACTTCTGCGCGAGGACGATCTCGTCGAGCTGCTTGACCCTGGCATCGAGCTCGGAGTCGGAATTCGCCTCGACCGTGTAGAAGAAGATCCCGCGCTTTTTCTTAAGCGCGTCCCAAAGGGGAAAGAGGCCCTTTTCGGAGCCGACCAGCACGACCAGGTCCATGATGTACATGGCGTCGTAGACGTCGATGCCCTTGTGGCGGATGGCCGAGAAGATGCTGGCCGCTGCCTCGGCCGACTTGCGTCCCATGACGAAGGTCTTGTAGGCGGCGCGGGGCGGCCGGGGGTAGACCCGCAGCGACACCCTGGTCTTCACCCCGAGGATCCCGTTGTCGCCGCAGAACAGGCCCGCGAGGTCGGGGCCGTTCCCGAACCTGTTGAACGGTGCCCCGGCATGCTTGTTGGCACGCGAGCCCGTCTCGATGATCTCGCCGGTTGGCAGCACGACATCGAGCCCGACAAGCCCGTTCGTGCACGCGCCGTACCTGGCGCATCCCCCGCCGCCAACCGAGTGGTGCGAGATTCCGCCCCCGATCGACGCGGTCATGCCGCTGCCGGGACCCATGCAGCCCGTGTAGAGGCCCAGGCGCGAGAGCAGCTCGTTCAGCTTCCCTCACGAGATCCCGGCCTCGACCGTGGCGATCAAGTTGTCTTGGTCGATCTCGATGATGCCGTCCATCCGCTTCATGTCGATCAATATCCCGCCGTCCTTGACCGGCTTGCTGCCGCCGAACTCGCAATCTCCCCCGCCCCGGACGACGACGGGAACGTCCTGCTCGTTGGCGAGTTTCATTATCTCGGCGATCTCCCGCGCGTCTTTCGGCCGGATGACGTAGTCCGGCACGCCTTGCAAGACGGGATCCACGTTGCGCGAGTAGGCGTGGCGCGTGTAGACGTCGTTCTTGACGAACTGTTCCGAGACGACGGATTGCAGTTTCTCCAATATGCTTGTCATGGTACCTTCCCGGTTGCTCGATCCACGTTACACGAATAAAAGCCTATGGATGAGGCCAAGTTTTCACGTGGGAGAAGCGTGACAAGATAAAAAGCGTTCAAGCCAGGACGCCGGCGTCGATGATCCGGAAGCAGAACAACTGCCGGGCCACCAGCACGGCGCAATACGGGTCGTTCTCGGCTGATTTATCGGCTCGCATGCTCGCGATCGAGCGGGCGAGTGCCCGGCGTGCTTGCACGTGATCCACGTCTTGTTCCACGAGCGAGTCCATGACGTGAACGAGCTGAGCCGTTATGTCGTTGATCTCGTCCCACTCGACCGTTCCGGGAAAGATTTCCTTGCTTGCCATATCGTTCACCACGCGTGCAAGAGCATTGCCTACGGTTGCCTGGCACGAGAATCGCGAGGGGGTATAAAAAGTCCGAGAAAAGCCTGCGCCGATGGCCGGTCTCGATAGCACGCGGATTTTTCACTTGATGCGCGAGAAGTCGTCCACGAGCTTGATGATCTTCGGGATATTCTTGAAGTAATCGCCGAGCATCTGGAAAAACCACCAGTTTTTCTTGTTGGTAAAATACCGGGGAGCCTTATTCCAGAAATAGTCCCCGAAGCCCGAGCCTATGTAGAAGTCATGGTAGGCCTTGTGCACGAGCTCGGCGATCTGTTTCCGGGTGAGTTGCGGCGTATGCATGACTACTTGTGTGAAATCGTAGTGCGTCCAGTCGTGATCTTCTATCCAGCCGTTCTTGTTCGCCTCCTCCCAGAGCTTGGTCTTGGGCAGGGGCGTGAGGGCGGTAAATTGTGCGATGTCGATGCTCAGCTCGTTCGCGTACTTGATCGTCGCGAGCACGTCATCGTAGGTCTCGCCGATGTTGCCGATGATGAATGCGCCGAGCACTGCCACGCCGTTATCGTGGCACATCTTGATCGCCTGCTTGATCGTGTCGACGGACTCGCGCTTCCCGATGCGGTCGAGGCTCGCCTGGTGGGCCGACTCGATGCCGATGAAGAGCATCTTGAAGCCACAGTCGACCATGCGCGCGAACGCTGCCGGGTCTCGAAGCAGGTCGTCTGCACGCACCTGTGCCGAGTACCATTGCTTGTCCAGGCCGTGATCGATGATGAGGTCGCAGATGTCCTTGACCCGGTTCATGTTGATCGTGAACTCGGAGTCCTGGAACCCGATCCAGCGGGTCTTGCGGGACAACGCCTCGATCTCCCGCACGACGCGCCCGGGCGTCTTCTTGCGCCACGTGGGCGTGTGCTCCTTCACGCAGCAGAAGTCGCATTGCCCGACGCAGCCGCGGGAGCTTTCCAGCGCGTCCATCGTGACGCCGAAGTACTCGTATCTCGTGTTGCCGATGAGCGTCCGGTCGGGCATGGGGAGCGTGTCCAGGTCCTTGATGAGCGGGCGGGGCTCGTTGACGATGAGGCTGCCATTGTTTTTATAAGAGATGCCTTGAACTCCCTTCAAGTTCTGGGGCGTCCACTTGCCTTCCTTTTCCAGGATGCCGACGACCTCGGGGAACGTGAGCTCCCCCTCGTTCTGCACGGCGACGTCGAACATGGGCTCCTGGACGACCTCGGGAACGAGCGACGCGTGGTACCCGCCGATGATGACGGGCTTGCCGTATTCCTTGGCGATCGTGCCCACCTGCATGGCGCTCTTGATCGAGGGCGTGTACGACGTGATCGCGACCAGGTCCGCCTTCTGGATCATGCGGCGTATGAAATCTTCGGGCGTATCCGGACGCGCCTTCAAGTCGATGAGAAACTTCTTGTGCTGCGGCACGGTGGGCGTGAGGTACATGAGCGCCAGCGGGGGGGCACAGAGAAACGAGTCCAGCCCCAGGGAACCGGCATTGGCCGCGTTGACGTACAATATGTTCATGGGAAACGACCTTGAGCCTCAGTAAGTAGATATCCACATAGTAGATGTTAATAAAGATCGACGCTTCGGGTCAGATTTAAACCTTCCCCGGCGGATGCCACGGGGAATCGAGGGAAAACGCCCGAATTTGCGTGCAAGAACCGGCGATTCCACATATGCATGCGCGGTTCTGAGCGTCATTCATAATCCCTCGCCCACATCTTATTAAAGACACACGCGGATGAGCTCGCGCTGCTCCAAGCGTCGTGCATTGAACGGGAATGCGAAAAACAAGGGCGGGAATGCGATCCCAAGGGGACGCGCTCACGGGCAACACGGCGTGGCCCGGGCCGGCAGCGGGATGGTTGTGGCGCCATCCCCCCTCAAGCTGGCGAGGACGGGGGGAATGCAAGATCATGCTACCTTGACGTCCTTTTTTGACTCGGATGCTGGAATTCCTCCGATGCCCCAATGGGTCTTTGGAACCTCGTGGATGATGACCTCCACGGCATGCGCGGGAATGCCCAGGCCTACGAAGACTTGCGTGATCCCGCTGATGATCTTCTTCGCGGCATCTGGCGACACGCCGCTCCACATGTTGACTTGAACGTTTGGCATGTTTTTCATCTCGATTCTCTTGCGTATTATATGGCATTATGAGTTCCAATAAAAAAATGCCCGCATGGCGCTCACGGGAGCGCGATCACGGGCAATGTGACGTAGCTCGGGTTAGCTGCGGAATGGTGGATCGAGTTCGACGCGACTGCCCACGTGCTGTTAAAATAGGTGTTCTGGACGTTGAAATTCTTGGCATAGTAGGGGTACTTCGACGACCGGATGACGAGCTGGAGCACGTGGCCGGGCTTGAAATAGGCGCCGATCGGCCAGCTGTCGAACGTGTACCCGTAGGACTGGCCGGGCGTGAGGTACTCGAGTGCCGAGCCCGCGTTGCGGGCGGCGGCGCGCATCATGCCATGGCACAAGAACATCGACGTGTTCGTCGCGGGGTCGTGGTCGAGGACCTCGACAACCCAGTCCGTGTCCGTGCAGTTCGACGTGGCGTTCAGGTGGATCCCGATCTGCCCGCAGAGCGCGAGGCCGCCGCCCCCGACGGGGAGCTCGTACACGAGCGAGTCATTTTGCGTGGTGATCACGGCATGGTCTTCCCACTCGCCCCACGCGAGCCCGGCGTTCATGTAGTTGAGCGTGGTGAGGGGATTGTACGTGTACGTGTCAGCAGGCTCGGCACCGGCTGGCGGGGTCACGTCGAGCGCGCCACCCGCGCGGAGGTAGTAGGTCGTGTTCGTGGTGCCCGCGAGCGGCCACGAGGTGCCGTTCACCCACGTGTTTGCCCCGATGATGTAGGCGCGGACCTGCTTGGCTGGAAGCGTGCCGCTTGCCGCGGCGACGAGGAACGCGCGCGCCTCCCTGTCGGGGTAGTTCCGCGCCAGCGGTTCCGCGGCACTCAAGCTTTGCGGCACGCTGCCGTGGCCGTGCGGGCCGATGACCAAGATCGAGTGGTTCGCCGCGAAGTCACTGCGCGCCGACAGCTGCTTGAAATCCCGGATACCGTTCCACGCGAAATAATCGAAGTATCCGAGCTCTTGATAAACGGGCACCTCGACACGATCCATGCCGTGCAGTACACCTTCTAACTGCCAAAACATGCTCGGCAAGGACTCGTTGAGGCTCCGATCCCAGTATTCAAAGCCACCAGCACACCCGAGGTCGTCAAGGGCCGACAGCGGCGGCGCGAAATCGGCGAGGGCGTTCACTCCGTTGCCATGGCACTCGCTCATGAGTAGCAGCCACGTTCCAGCCAGGTTCTGCTGGAACATGCCGTTGCAGTATGCGGCATCGTACGGCGTGGATCCGAAGACGATCGGGGTGATGGCTTTCAAAGCTTTCGGGCGGGCGATGGCCGCAGCGAGCTGCGTCCATGCCAGGTACGAGCCGCCGGCCATGAAGACCCGGCCGTCGCACCACGGCTGCGCGGCGATCCAGTTGATCGTGTCGTTGCCGTCGAGCACGTCGTGGATGAACGGCACGAAGGTACCCCCGGAAAGGTGCTCGTCGATGATGCCGGGAATGACCGGCGGGGTGCCACGGCAGTCCTGCACGACGACGTGGAAACCGAGTTCGACGTAGTCGTCGACCGCACCCTTGGAGAGAATGCTGCCATAAGGCGTGCGCATAAGGAGAACGGGGCGGGTCTCCCACGGGTTCTGCCGGTAGACGACCGTGTTCAGCCGGGTCCCGTCGGACATGGGCACCTGGTAAGTCTCGAAGCCGATGGCCCGCGGGAGCATGTAGAGGTAGGCGCCGCAATACAGGCCGAAGAACACGACCCAGAGGATCAAGAACACTTGCCAGACGCGGCTGCGGGGCCGCTCGAACGTCCATTCCTTTTTCCTGATCGCCGACCCGAGCGCGACGCCGAACAAGATGGAAAACAGCACGACAGGAATCCCGATGACAAGCCCGTAAATCAAGTATTCAGCCGCGACCCCGTACGCCAGCGAGTGGAAGGTGAGCGTGTTGACCTGGGGGACGAGGAAGAAAACGAGCGCGGATGCGACGCCCAGGGCGATGCCGATGCCCAGCAGCCACATCCACGCCTTGCGGTTCCGGAAGAATGGAGTCTTCATGGTTTGGCAATAGGATCGACGAGGAGAAAAACGTGCCCCTTGCACATCTGCGCATCAGTTCGATGGCCTTGGCTTGGCGGCACGGCTCGTTTCCTTGTCAATCTGCCAGAGATAATCGTTCGTCTTCCCTTCCTTGATGAAATGCTCGTATTTCTTGTTGAACTCGATCAAGACCTCGTTTTTCTTGGGCTTGATGAACTCGTAGCCATCGGCGATGGCCTCGTAGGTCACGGGCAAGGAACCGAGGACCTCGCCGTCGACTTGATACAAGTACGGCTTGTCATTCGGCTCGGCCATCTCGATCTTCACCCTCTTGCTCTCGAAGGAATGGATGGCCGGCAGGGACAAGTGCTGCTTGTAATACATCTTCGTGAAGTTGAAGATCACCCGGAACTTGCTCATCTTGCCGAGAATCACGACGTGGAAAACGCCGTCATAGACGCACGCGTTCGGGCACATGTACATCCAGCCACCATAACTGGCACCATTGCCAACAGCAACAAGATATGCCTCGTCTTCAAAGGTATCGTTGTCCATGGTAACTTTGACGTGCCGGTTCTTGAAGTAAGTGGCCGTGGCGACGGTCGCGACGACGTAGTTCCACGTGCCGTTGAACCGCTTCGTCCCCTTGTTCGCCCGCCGGGTCACCTCGGCGTCGAATCCTTGCGACCCGATGCCGATGAAATAACGTTTCTCGCCGGTGCTGTTCGTCGCGAGGCCGATGTCGCACGTCTCGGAGAACCCCTCGGAAATGACCTCGCACGCCCGCTTGATATCGGGCAGGACGCCGATGGCACCGGGGATGTCGTTGCCGCTACCCATCGGGATGAAGCCGACCAGCGGCTTCTTGTTGGACGAGATGGCCCCGTTGAAGACCTCGTTGCAGGTGCCGTCCCCGCCGCAGCCGATGATGCGGTAGCCATCGTTGGCCAGCTCGCGGGCGAGCGGGATCGCGTGCCCGGCATATTCGGTTTGCTTTGCCTCGAACGAGACACCGAGCTTCTCGAGCGTGGCGAGCGCGAGCTGGAAGCTTGTCCGGGATTTCCCGGCCGCGCTGCTTGGATTATATATTAAAGCGAAATCTTTGCCCATGTAAAGCACAGTCTTTACCTATACTTAAAGGATTGAATTCGAAGAAAACGCGGAACTTACTCAATTCTAGAGGGACACGTGATGTCAGCTATGCAAGATCTTGCCATCCAATCCAAGAAGCAATGGAAAGGTGCCATCATAACCATCATCTTCGCCTGCGCGATGGTGATTAGCTCATGAAAATTGAAATAAAAGAAAATTAACCCGTGCCAGTGCAAAGAAGAGTTCTTTTTTCATTTATCTTGATATTCTTTAATAAAATGTAGGAAAAATAGATCGATGGAATCCAAGCAACCATTTTGAATAGTGGCGGAAAAAGGATGGAGATCACGATGCAAAGGATAATCGTGGTTTTTAAAAATTCTTTCTTGATTAGATCGACATCCATATTCAACAAGAAGATAAAGGGAAGTAAATAAATGGTTTGACTCGCCCAGATGTCTGCTTGAAATATGAATATTGCAAATATGCCAAATATATATGCAAATACAATGATGTCTTTTTCTAACACGAGGATGTTTCTTTTTACGATGAAAAAAGAGATAAAGAAAATAATCAAGCCAATAAGCATAATATATATTTTATTTCCAATGAAGATTGACAAGGCCGAGGTAAGACTTAACGATGGAGAAAAACCGATGTCGGTCAAGTTCGTTTGAATAAAGTTCCTCATGATTTCAGGAAAGATGGCGAAGATGATCAAGTTAAGGCTTATCGGGGCGAGTATCAAGATGCAGCGCTTTACCATTTTCTTGAGACTTTTAGCCACGATCAACATATAAATGATGATAAGATAAGCAACAGGTTTTATGCAGAATGAAAGCCCCAAGACAAGAAACGCCTTCTTTTCTTCATTACCGAGAAGTTTTAACAATGAAAAGATGATGGTAAAGGCAATTAAGGGACTAATCTGACCCTCAATGAAGACATCGATATGAAATGGGAAGATTAAGTAAAGCGATGAACAGAGCCGAGCATATTTGTTGACTTTTTCCGAGTCTCCGTTTATTATCTTAATTATTCTATCAATATAAGTACTGGTCTTGAAATTAAGGAGCACGCAGATGATGATATAGAAACAATAACTGATATTATATGGTACGAGGGCAAACGGAACAAAGATGAATGCGGCAGTTGGCAGATACCTGAAAAATGACGTGTTATAAACTACTTGGATGATTTGATAGGGTGTATCATCATATAATCGATAAAGATCATTGATCTGCCCATCAAGGATGATTTTTCCGCTAGCCCAATATTGAACAAAATCATTATGGAAGCCGAAAGGGGAATGATTCGTGTAATCGATGCATAAAACAATTATGATGGATATAATAGCATATAGAGCATGGACTTTCATTGACGTGCTGATCTTGAATCTCCAACCTAGGCCATCAATCATGTTTTCAACCGTCTTGGAATCTTTTTGTTTTGCATTCTTAAGATGGAGTAGTTTTTGCTCTCTTTAAATTCGATAGCTTTGCGCGCTACCGGGCGATTTTTTCCTTCCATTTAGCACTAGCGTGCATGATGATTGGTATAGCTGCCCTTGGTTTCGGGTTCTTAGCCATGACCTCCTTGGCGGCTTCTTAATCCATCGTGGTTAGAATTTCCATGATCTTTTCGCGATCTTCATCCGGTTTCACGAAAACCAGGTTTGCACCATGCACGAGCAAGTAATAGCTCGCTGCAGCGTGCCCGATCGTGCGCCTGAAAAGATGTTTCACCCTCAAGAGCTCCAACTCGTGATTGTTGTTCGTTCTCGGTGCCCCTTTTACGAGTCGATGGGCAAATAAGCGTTCTCCTTTCGTCTCGACGTGCTTGTCGAGCGTCTCGACGAAGAGCCGCTCGGGCTCGGTCGTTTTCATTGCTTGCGTGGCCTTGACGAGATCATCCTTGAACGCACGGGGTGATAGACGGGCTAGCATGGCAAACAAAAATAAGTCGGATTACTTGACAAACCCAAGATGCGGATTCAACCTTTTTTATCGCGGATGGGCATCGATCATACAAGTTTCATGCTGTTGAAGTCGTGATAACACCATGGCCATCGCGCAGCACCGTGATTCGGGCGGGATACGGGAATACACGTACAAGTGCCACGTGTGCGGCAAGAATTTCGTTCTCATGATGATAAAGACAGATCAACTTCCATCACCGAAAAGATGCGAGGCTTGCTCGGGCATCACGTGCTCGGCTTGCATCAACGTGGCCGGGTATTGCGCCAATTGCTGGCCATCCCTGTCCTCCGAGCAGTAATCGCAGGCTCTTGACTTGAGCGTGCATATACGCAGGAGGAGAGAAACGTTCATCTTGTCAGCCATCGTTCTGCCCGGCGTTTTCGTCATATGCGGCCTGCCGCTCTTGTTGGGCGACAACATACCCGTGGGATTGGACATGTTGTATTTTGTCGGCGGGACGCCCGTCATTTACGCGATCTTCATGGCTTGGTGGTTCAAGTTAAAGAAGCGGAACTCGGAAGACCGCAAGGAATTGCATCGGACGTTCTCTGCCGCAAGGAGATGAAGGAAACGCGCTCGTTCCATATCTGGAACATGCTGAGAATCGGTCTTGGCAAAATCAAAAAAAATCAGAGAATAGGGGGCTCGCGGCCAGGTTTTTCAAGGCATGTTCCAGCCTTGGGGAACCGTTGACACGTGTCGGCCCGCGGATACCCGTGGGCTGCCGCCCGGCACCCAACTTGTTCCCAAGCACGCCACTCTGAGACGAGTGCGAGCCCGCGCGCTCGGATTGCGGATGTTGTTTCTGTCTGGTGGTATGTAGGAAAATTCTCCCTCTTAAAGTTAACGGATTTGCTAGGAAACGTGCAATGACCCCGAATGACAATCGAAGGGACGTGCGGGCTTGGAAAGCTGGCCGAAGGCACGTGGGAAAGGCATAGGAACTCACGAAGAAACAAGCCCTTCCTGGAATTCCTCAAATTCTGCCGCGATAACCTCCCGCACGCGCAGTAGCAAGTTGTCCGCGAGGAGCATGATCCCATCCTGCGTGAGGTGGATGCCGTCGCCAACATCATAGAATTTCTCGAGCATATCCTCGCCGTTGTTGAAAGCGATGTTGATATCGAACACTTTAATGCGTTCCTTGGCGCAGAAAATGGTCATCATGCTGTTGATGTCGGCGATGGTCTGGGAATAATCCTCCCGGGATATCGGGAGCAATGTACAAAAGATCGGGGTCACCTTGCTCTTGTTAATGATGGACAAGATGTCCCGGAGATTTTCTACAATTTGATCCATTGGCACGTCGTGTAACACGTCGTTCGTGCCGATCAGCACGAGGGCGTAGTCCATTGTCGCGACCGTGTCGATGAAACTGCCGTTGAGCTTCTTGAGCAACTCTTGCGTCGTGTCCCCGACGACGCCGTAATTCTTGACCCGGATATGAAAAACATCACTCCACTCGGCCGGGATCACCATTTGAAACTTCTGCTTCAAGTCATCGTCGGTCTGGATGTTGAAAAGGCTCAACACGTGGTCATCGCCGACAAGACCGATAGTCAGGTCAATTCTTGAGTCGCTCATAGATACGCGCTAGGATAATAATGTCTCGCATAAAAATTTCGACCCGTCGCGGGTGGGAGATCCCAGCTCGGTTTAGACTCCCCGCCGCCATGTTCGATCACGGGAGGCGGGATGCCGCGTTTCCGTGGCCACGCGCCGCGCGGCATCCTTCATCCGATACACGATCGCCTTGAACAAGAAGACGATGAATTCCATCACGTCATCGCGGCCAAGTTTCGACGTTCCGGCCAATCGTTCGTGAAAGAGAATCGGGATCTCCCGGATCACGTGTTGCCCGAGATATGCCTTGTACAGCGTTTCTATTTGCCATGCATAACCGTTCGTCACGAGCGAACCATAGCCGATCGATTCTAGCGTGCTCGCCTTGTACGCCCTGAAGCCAGATGTCATGTCGCGGGTCTGGCTCACCCCGAGCGTAACCTGGGTGAGCATGTTCGCGACGAAACTGATCACCTTGCGCCACAGCGACCAACCGCTTGTGCCGCCCTTATCACAATAACGGGAGCCGATCACGAGGCTTGCATCACAGCGGTTCATGCATTCGAGGAATGCAGGGATGTACGACGGGCGGTGGCTCAGGTCCGCGTCCATCTCGAAGATGACATCCATCCCGGCTTTCAAGGCGTGCTTGAAACCGAGCCGGTACGCGCTGCCGAGGCCGAGCTTTCCTGGTCGCTGGATGAAGGTGATATTCTTGTGTGCTCTCGCAAGCCCCTTCATGAAGCCCTCTGTCCCGTCACGGGAATTGTCATCGACGATGAATAGATGGCCATCGATGTTGCGCTCGGCGAAAACGTCCTCCAACATCGGCACGAGCCGCAGCAAGTTGCGCCCCTCGTCAAGGGTCGGCAGCACGATACCCACTTTCTTGCCAGAGGCCTGCTTCAAGCCACGATCATCGCCCCGATCTCGTGGGGGGTCGAAGATCTTGATAATCCGCACCGCAGCGGGCAGATCCCGCGTCGCGTTATGTATCGGTGTCATGGGGTGAGGACCATTCGTGGTTCGCCCGGTTGGCAAGGCTTGCTCTTCCAGCGCGCGCAAGTATTGCTTTCGCTGTGCGATTTCAAATAGGTACTGCTGATAACCCGTTAAAGATAAAGCCAAAACGAGATATATAAGTTCCTTGGAAGCCCACATTGAGTATCCATCTTCATACCATGCGGTGACACACGAATTGCAAAAATGATATACGATGACCCCGCACATGATAGTTGACAACGTCTCGGACGAGTACGAGTTCGTGCGCGTTCAAAAATGCGATGGTTGCGGATTCAAAGGTTCATACGAAGTGAAGATGCAAAAGCTTATGCAGATCGATGGAAAACCACATGATATCCTTGAATGCAAGTGCAAGGAATGCGGCGCGGAGAAATCCTTCACCTTCGACGTCTCCGTGCTTTTCGAGAGATACGACTCCATATTCAAGGAGCCCGCGGAGAAAGAAAAATGAAGATCACTAAGACCAACTTATTAAATTTTCCATCAAGCTCGACATAATTCCCACGTTCATTTTTTGCCCGTCCATCGAACACGGGGGGCTTCGGGAACCCGCACGCGCCCCGTGCACCCGTCGACGCGTGGTGCCGGCAAGCGAGCATGTATTCTTGCGGTTCGACCGAAAAGGCAAAAAGGAGGCAGGCGGAAGTCATCGCGTGAACCTCCGATGATCCAAGCGGCGACTACCGGCCTCCAGGACGATCCTTCGTACATGGCGTTAAAAGTCTTGTCGAGTATCAA
>JAUQYZ010000078.1 GCA_030587475.1 Candidatus Sigynarchaeum calidifontis | reverse complement strand
TATCTGCTCGTACATGGTGAAAATCTGGTTTTCGTGAAACCGGATGAAAATCGCGATAAAATCATGGAGATTCTATCCACGATGGATAGAGAAGCCGCCAAGGAGGTCATGGCTAAGAAACGGAAGCCAAGAACGTCTATATCAATCATCATGCACGTTGGTGCTAAATGGAAGGAAAAGATCGCCCGGTTGCGCGCAAAGCTATCGGATTTAAGGAGAGCAAAAACTTACCTATCTTAAGATTTTTTTGAACGTGTTCTGTTCGCTCTCTAATAGACACGCTAACTACCGAAGCCATCAAGTTAACATGGAGGTCGAGCCATGTTCCTGCCCGAGGTGAAAGAAAAGTCCCGGATAATCCAGAACGGCATGACCGCGTGGCATGCCACGGCCAGGGAGACCTTGCTCAATCTTTTTGAGGCCGGACTCGCTGCCGTGAACCCTTATTCTGCTATAAAAAGTCATGTGGCATTTAACAGCGACGAGATCATCATAAAATCCGGCGACGAGGTCGTGCGCACCTTTCCCTTAAGGGAGGTTGGAAAGGTATACGTCGTCGGTGGGGGCAAGGCAACGGCGACGATGGCCTGGGCACTCGAGGACATCTTCGGCGATCGCATCAAAGCGGGATGCATCAATATGCCCGCGGAGCAACTCCGCCTCGACCCTCCGCGGCTCAGGCGCATCAAGGCCACAGGCGCGAGCCACCCCCTCCCCGACCAGGCCGGGGTGGAAGGCGTCAAGCAGATGATCGAGTTGTCGCACGAGGCGCGCTCGAAGGATCTCGTGTTTTGCCTGGTATCGGGAGGCGCCAGTGCTCTCATGCCCCAGCCCGCGGACGACGTTACCCTGGAAGACAAGCAGTTGCTCAACAAGCTGATGATCGAGAGCGGTGCCACGATCCAAGAGATCAACGTCGTGCGGAAGCATGCCTCGATCGTGAAGGGAGGTTGGCTTGCACGGCACTTCCAGCCAGCCCACGTCATTGGCTTGCTGCTTTCCGACGTGGTCGGCGACGACATCTCCACCATCGGATCGGGACCGACGGCACCCGACCCCAGCACCTTTTCAGATGCCGTCAACATCATCGACAAGTACAATCTCCTCGATCGCATCCCCGCGCGCGTGCGAAAATATTATCTCCAAGGTATGCGGAACGAGGCTAGTGAAACGCCAAAGCCGGAAGACAAGATGTTCAACAACGTCACGAATGTTGTGATAGGCAGTGCACGAGTCGCTGCCAACGAGATTGCCAAATTGGCTCCATCGATATCGAACATCAAGCATGCCCATATCGTTACCAATCGTTTAGAGGGAGAGGCAGCCGAGGTCGGCAAGGCACTGCGCGAGTTCATCTCGGCCATCTTCAGCCGCATGCAAAAAGTAGGAATGCCCGTCGGCAGTGATACGCCGCTCGCCGGCACCGGCCTCTTTATCGAGTACGGGAGGGAAGGCAATCTCGAAGGGACATCGTTGTTACTCCTCACGGGGGAAACCACGGTCACGATCAAGGGGAAAGGAACAGGCGGCAGGAATCAGGAGTTGCTGCTCTCGTTCTTATGCGATGCAGCCGAACAGGTAAAGGGGCGGTTCGCGATCTTGAGCTGCGGAATGGACGGTATCGAGGGGAACAGCAAGGCAGCCGGTGCCATCATCGACGACCTCTCCCGCCAGCGCGCCACGGCCATGTCGATCGACCTCGTGCAGGCCCTGGGTGAGAACGACTCGAACGCCATCTTCACAGCCCTCGGCGATGCCGTCGTCACGGGACAGACCGGCACGAACGTGAACGACCTCACGATGGTCCTCGTCGACGTGCCCGTGAGAGACGTGCGGGCCGAGTGGACATTGTAAATGCCATCCGGGCCCTGCGAGAGCATCGTCGAAAAAGGTATTAACCGATTATCGATACGGTTAATGATCATTATGCTCGAGGACGCCGATTCGGAGCAAAAAGGGATGGGCTTTGGGTTCATCCTTGCCGGGCCGATCGCTTTCGTCGTTATCTTTCTCATTACAAAGGGGAGCATCCCGATCGAGCTAGCCATTTTCCTGGGGTTTGCATGCGTGGCGATGAGTGTTCTTGGCGTCCTCGTCTTGTGCTTTCCGGCAGTGTATATCGTCCTGCGATTAATATTACCAGAGGATTAGAAGAAAGGAACGTGATCGTACGGAGTATTTCGGACATCGCGAGCGATCACAAAGGCTGCGTGATGTTCCAGCCGATCAGGTCCTTGATGTCCTCGTACGCGCCCTTGAGCCCCATGGCCTCGAGCAGCTCGCCTATCTTGTCGCGGGGGTGCTCGATGCCGACGCTCTCGAGGTACCGTTCGAAGTCCTCTATGCGTTCCTGGATCACGGATTCTTCGAGCATTTGCTTGAGCTTTGCACCCGCGTTTTTCACGCCGAGCTTCTCCAGGCTTTCCTTGGCTGCCTGGTACCGCGCGTGGAAGTTGAGTATGTCGGCAGCCTTGTCGAGGCGGTCGACGCCGTCCTTGATCTTGAGCTTGCCGATAGCGGCCTTGATGTCGTCGATCTTCAATCGGGATGTTATCGATTTCAAGAATTCCCGTGTGGATTCCGATATCTTGTCAAGGCCGGCTTGCTTGAGCGTCCGCTCGAGTTCATCGTAGATTTTCTGGATGTCGAATGCCCCCTGGTTCAAGTCGCCCGCCTTGACATTCAAGACTTGTAGAATCTTTTCCAGTTTTTTGCCCGGCTCATCGATACCGATGATCTCGAGGATCTTCTCGATGGATCCTATCGGTTTGGGCCGCTCGTCTTCGCCAGCCATGGCACGCACGCTTGCCAATCGAATGATAAGAAACGATACGCCCACTGCGTAGAAAAATCTTGTCCTTTCGCCACGACGCGGCGCCCGCCATTGTCGACCACGCCGCCGGGCTCCCAGCCAGGCTCGCGTTTTTAAGGCCGGGGCGGATAACTGCTACACGTGAGTATGTGCACGAGAAGCATGGCGCGAGGCGACGGCGACAAATGAACACGAGCGGCACGGGTCGTTATTTCAGCTGTAACCAGCCAAACTGGCGGGAATTGCACAAGAGTCGCGAGATCAAGGCAGAGGAGGTCGCGTTGCGGCTCATCCAGCCAGGACAGCAGATTTACATCGATTCCGGCGTCAGCGAGCCACAGTCGATTGTGCATTCGATGATTCATTTTGCCAAAGCAATGATTGATGTGAGAATCCTGCAATTTCTCTGCCTTCGCGACAAGCAGTACTTCGACGAATCGTACGGCGCGCAGGACGTGTTCCGCCACAACGCTTTCTTCATCGGCGCGGACACGCTCCGGGATGCCGTGAAGAAAGGTGGGGCGGATTACACGCCGATCTACCTGTCTGACATGCCGGGGCTGTTCAAGCGGCGGCGCGTCCATGTCGATGCCGCGATCATCCTCGTTAGCCCGCCGGACATGCACGGGAACTGCTCGTTCGGCGCGAACGTCGATATCGTCAAGGCCATCGCCGAGAGCGCGGACATGGTCATCGCGGAGATCAACCCGTTCGTGCCGCGAACCCACGGCGATTCGTTCATCAACATGGACAAGATAGATTACTGGGTCTTCAACGATGGCAACGACTTGCTCGAGTTCAAGTACGATCCCCCCGATGACGTGGCGACCAACATCGCCCGACACATCAGCATGCTCGTGGAGGACGAGTCCACGATCCAGATGGGGATCGGCACGATACCCAACACGGCGCTCGCCTACCTCGACAACAAGAAACACCTGGGCGTGCATACGGAGGTCTTCTCTGACGGCGTGGTCGACCTCGTCGAAAAGGGCGTGATCACTTGCGAGAAGAAAACCTTGCACCCGAACAAGATCATCTGTAGCTTCACCATGGGATCCAAGAAACTCTATGACTTCATCCATGACAACCCCTTCGTGAATTTCTACCCCGTGGACTACGTGAACGACCCGTCGGTCATCGCGCGGAACCGCAAGCAAGTCGCGATAAACGCCGCGCTTTCGATCGATTTCACGGGGCAAGTGAACGCCGACAGCATCGGAAGCGCCTTCTACAGCGGCATCGGTGGCCAGATGGACTTCATGCGCGGCGCGGCGAAGTCCGAGGGCGGCAAGCCGATCATGACCCTCCCCAGCACCTACACGACGGAGGACGGCAAGCTGATGTCCCGCATCGTCCCGTCGCTCCCGCCCTATGCTGGCGTGACCGTGACCCGGGGAGACGTGCACTACGTCGTGACCGAATGGGGCACCGCGTTTTTGCACGGGAAGAGCATCCGGGAGCGAGTCATGGCCATGATCGGCATCGCGCACCCCGATTTCCGCGAGATGCTGCTCGAAGAAGCGAAGAAGATCAATTACGTGTTCAAGGACCAGGAACTCGCGGTCGGAGCCGACGGCAGGGTCGTGCAATACCCGCAAAAGTACGAGCGGTACTTCTTGCTCAAGGACGGCACACAGCTGTTCTTCCGGCCCATCAAGCCCATCGACGAGCGCGGCATGCAGGAGCTGTATTACAACTTGAGCGACCAGGACCGGTTCTATCGATTTTTTACGCCCATGAAGACGTTCAGGCGGGACAAGATCAAGCCGCTGGTCTACATCGACTACAAGACCACGTTCATCATCGTCGGGGTCAAGGAAGAGGCGGATGTCCAGTCGATTGTCGCGTCCGGGGGTTATTTCCTCAACCCGAACATCAACCTGGCCGAGATAGCGTTCACGGTAGCCGACACCATGCGGAACAAGGGGTTGACCAAGATTATGCTCGATTACCTCATCCGCATCGCCCAGGAACAGGGCATCGATGGATTCTACGGCACAATCCTCATGGAGAACAGGCCGATGCTCCACATCATCCGGACGCTGCCCTACAAGCTCGAGGCGACCGTGGCCGACGCCGAGTTCAATTTCAAGTTTCGGTTCGCCGACTTCATAGAGAAGTAATGAAAGAAGTAACAATGTTATACTAGCTTAAACCCATCGGTATTCCCGCATTTAGGACATGTAAGTCCATCTATATCATCGGAATCAAATTTCTCGTGGCATTTATCACATTCCCACGTAATGCGGTCACCGTTTTGAAGGTTTTTCCACCAGGCACGCGCAAGAACACGAGAATCGGGACTGGCGATGATAGTAGATCCTCGACTTCAGAGTTTAAAATGGTTTCCGAACGTGCCATAGGACGCCATCGGGTCACCCGAGCGCGGCCAGCAACGTGCTGATGGTCACCAAGCAGATCGCTACGATCACTGCGATGCATAGCAAGGAAATCTTGAACCGGAACGTGTTGGCAAGAACATTCTTCCGGAGCTTGAAATGCTCGATGGCGAGGCCCGTCACGCGTCCGTGGTCGTCCTCGATGAATGCAAGGTGTTCTTGCCGCACTTCAGGCCTCTTCGGGTTCGAGATGGTGAAGTGATTCCGCTCGCCCGTCGCCAACAACTCGACGCCCTTCTTGCGGGATCCGTAGAAGGAGGAGAGCACCAGCGAATCGCCCCTCGTGGATATCTTGAAATCCCCGCCGTAATAACCAATGATCCGCGTGTTCGTGAGTACGCCTGGTATGGGACCATAGTACCCGGCGGCATCCACGCTGGCAAGTGCCTTTCCGCTTGCAGGGGTCACGCTCGGCCGGTCCTCGCCGAGAAGCCTCACGAGGATCTTGTGCTTGATTTCTTGCGTCCGCCGGGCGCCGAAGATCTCGTCCTTGTTGCAGAACACGAGCACGGCCAGGTTTTCCGACGGGACGAGCGACAAGGCGCTCGTGAAGCCGCTCGTGGCCCCGCCGTGCTCGACGATGCGCGCACCGTTGATGCGGTACAAGTAGAAACACAACCCGATGGCGACGTCGTCCTTGAGAGCATCGCTCGCCCAGTAATGCGGGGTGAATGCCATGTCGACGGTCGATGCCTTCAACAGCCGCCCTCCGCCCGGCAGTTCTCCCCTGGAAAGCAGCACCGCGGCATACTTTGCCATGTCATCCAGCGACGAGATGAGGTTGCCAGCGGGCGCGATGATGTTCTGGTAATATGCCGCGGGCACGACGCGGCCGAACGACCGCTTATACCCCCGTGCCTCGTTGTCACCGATCCTCGACGTCGGGAGGAAGTCCGAATGGTCCATGCCAGCAGGATCCAGCACGTGCTTGACCATATAATCCCGGAAGGGCTCGCCGGACAGCTGCTCGATGATGTAGCCCAGGAGTGAGAAGCCGATGTTCGAATAGGCGAATTTCGTTCCCGCTGCGACCTCGGGGCGCAGCGGCTTGTCGTGGATCGTGCCCAGCGGGGGCACGGGCGTGTTGCGGCCTTTCACGAGCAAGCCAAAACCAGGCTTGAACAAGTCACGCTTCTGCATGATCTCGCCGATGCCGGCCTGGTGCGTGAGCAAGTGGGCGAAAGTGACCTCCGGCCAGCCCTCCTTCACGACCACCTTCCCTTTCGGGAGATATTTATTCACGGGCTCGTCCAGCTGGAAATGTCCCGATTCCCAGAGCTGGAGCAAGCCGACGGTCGTGAAGGTTTTCGAGATCGATGCGAGCCGGAAGGCCGTGCCCTGATTCACGGGTGTTTTCACGTCGACGTCCGCGTTACCCAAGCACTTCACGTGCATGAGCCGTCCCTCGTGCACGATGCCCACGGCCAGGCCAGGCATGCCGCTACCGGCGAAGCACGAGTCGACGAGGGCGTCGATGGAGCCGATTCGCTCGCGGATCGAAGCCATAATGGTCGCTCTATACACCACCGGGAAGGTAAAAAGCGTCGCGATCGGTCGATGCAAGCACGAGCGACGACGCAAGGAAGGGCATGCCAGCGCTTGCCCATGGCATGGTTTAAGAACACGTCTGTCAACCTCTCATCTATCCAGCCGGAAAGCGCCGAGTGAAAGAGTGCCTCGCGCGGGAGAACCCGTGACAGCACCAAGTCGGCACGGCACAGATGCGGGAATGGGAGAAGATAATGTCCTTGCGGTTGAAGACACTCAAACCGAACATCATGGTGAAGATCCAGGCAGAGGACAAGCGCCAGAAGTTCAGCAGCATCTTTGACGGGCTGATGGCGATGCTCCCCGAGTTTGGCGACCCCCTCATCGAAACGTTCATCGTCGACCAGGCGACCAGGATCTCGAGCGACGTTGCGAGGGAGCCGGAAAAGGCCCTGGCGCATCTCGCGAGGTTGCTCGAGTTTTGCCAGCTGCTCTTGCAAAAAAACATCCGCTCCGTGAAGGATCTACCCGTGACGAAGCCACTCAAGATATTCTTTGCTGATTTTCTCGCGGAAGGCACTTCCGGGAGCGAATTCGCAGCGATCGACGCGAGCTGCGTAGGCAAGCCGGAGAAGACGGCCGGGCATGACATGGACCTCGCGGACCCGCACGTGTACCTGCGGGAGATCGAGGTTCTCGACGATTCTTGTCTCGACGGGAAGGGAGTCTCGATCAAGCGTCTGTCGGACAAGCTCATGGCCGTGATACGGCTGTCGCTGCCTTTGCTCGACGTGGCGAAGGTGGCCGACAAGAAACAAGAGGCATCGGGAAAGGAAGGCAAGCAGCCGAACCTCGCCACGGTGATAGAGAGGACCCTCGACATGCTCTCGGGCGACCAGGCGCGCCTCCACACCCGGCGCATCATGAAGGTGACCAGGCTCGTGCACGACCTCGTGGCCCGGATCAAGGACGCGGAACAGCAGCGCGAGACGCTACAGGCCCGGCAGGAGAAGCCATGGCTCTTCATGATCGCCAAAGAGGACAGGTTACCCCCGGAGAAATACAGCGAGCAGATGGACTGGCTGGCCGCGGAGATATCGTCAGCGCAGCGAAAGCTCAAGCACGTCATCGGCACGTTCAAGGCAGCACCCGAATGCAAGGACCTCGTCGACGCGCTGGAAAAGCTCGAGCGGCACGTGGATTCGAACATCATCGAGAACTTGAACGAGGCGATACTGCGCATCCGCGCCACGGGTACCAGGGGCCTCATCGTTTCGAAGCAGGACCTCGAGCTGGCGAACAAGGCGAAGATCCAGTTGGAAGGCATCCTGGTCACGTCAGATTCCCCGTTTCCCGACCTTGCCAAGCTGAATATCGATTACTTGAAAGCAAAAGAGAAGCTCTACGCGCTCACGAAAAGCATCACCTCTAATCTCGCCAGGCGCACGACCGAGGAGAAAGCCATCGTCGAGAACGGGATCATGGCTGCGATGCTGCAAGTCATGAAGGAATACGAGGACAACCAGCGGGGCCACGCGGGCTCGGGCTTCTTGTGCATGATGGCATTGATACAAGAAGCTGCCCTCGACTTGCTCGCGAAGCTGAGCGTGGAGATCGGCAAGCTATCGATGCTCGTGTCGGAAAGGTTGCTGGATCCTAAGCAAGTGTTGGCCATGCTCGCGGCGATCGGCGCGAAAAAGGTCGAGGATCTCGACCCCGCAAGCCTGGAGGAGAAGATCAAGTCCAAGACCATGCCGGAGTCATGCACCGAGACGGCCATGCGATTACTGCGATATATGCCGCTCTCGCGGGACGCCTATTATTCCCCGTCCGTGACCGCGTCCCGCGAGCGCATCACCGGGCTCGCCGCGAACCTCAAGCTCCTCGACGCGATCTTCTTGATCCTGTTCGAGATCGGCGTGAACCTCGAGGACCTCGACACTTTTCTGCCGCGGAAGTTCATCGCCATGGAGGACGCGCGGGCGCCGACTGCTTTCGCGCAAACGCTCGATAAATGGCTCGAGGACAACGTTGGTCGCTTGTTCGCGGCTGGTGGTGCCGGCTCGCACAAGCATGCGGGTGAAAAGGTCGAGGCCATCAAAGCCAAGCTGGAAAACCTCCAGGACCTCTTGATCTCGATCCCCGAAGACATCTTCGAGAAGGTGCGGCCGATTCCCCTTGAAACCGCTCAGCAGGCTTAAAATGCTGTATCCCCGAACTGGTTTAAACTTATCGAAAAAGAACTAATAACCGATTGGTATTCTTTTACCGTGAAGGTAAAAGAAGGGGCACGGGAACTATTCGGGAGCATGATCTCGGCGATCCAGGCACGCATCAATTTAAAGGCCGTGATCTTGTTCGGTTCACGTGTTAAAGGGACTGCGCACGCGTACAGCGATTATGACCTCGTCATGATTGGCGATTTCAAAGAGGAACACTTTTCCCGTTTAGAATGGGTCATCCAGCTCGCCCCCTTCGTGTCCGTCGATATATTCTGCTATACTCCGGAAGAATTCAAGAGTATGTTCGATGAATATCGGTTGACACCGATTGATGCTATGGGCGAGGGCGTCGTGCTGTTCGGTGACGGAGTGGGTACGTCCGTACAAGCAGCGCCACGCGGAACTCGTGGAACATGGCATGAGAAAGACGGATTGCGTGCTGATACCACCTTCCTTTTGAGTGCAATAGATGTAAGCGAGAATGGCTGCTTTCAATCGTCGGAGGCCATGGGGCGGGCACCACGGTTCTTTTTCTCGTCGAAGTATCGCACGTAATCGTCGCCGAGGATGGCGGCGATGCGGCCGTGCAGCTCCGGGTTGCGCTCGTTGAGCCAGCGCAGCCCCTGCTTGAGGATCCACACGAGCGCGAAGGCCCCGGCGCCGATATCCGCCTTCGACCTGGAGGCGAGGTCGGGCGTGACCCGGATCCCCTCGTCGCGGATCCAAGTGTCTGCCAGGTCGAGCACGACGCCGGGCATGTACTTCGACAGGTCCTTCAAGTTGTTCCCGACGGATTTCCGCACGTATTCCGCAGGATCGTGGCGCAGCTCCCCCAGGATGTCGAGCACGGGAGCATTCTTCGCTGGATCCCGAAGCCATTTCGTGCCGATGCGCGGGCGAAGGCCCTCGGCCACGAAGCGCCGGATGTTCTCGTCTGGCGACCGGAGCCAGGCCTGGCAGCGCTGGATGATGAACCCGGGATACTTCTGCACAGCGTGGAGGAGCGGCTCGAGGGCCATCTCGCGGATCTCCCATTCCGTGCTCGTCGCCCACGAGATGACCAGGGGCTCGCATGCAGCGAACCAGTCGATTGATTGCTTCGCGAACTCGGCCATAAAAAATATAGCAATGTACTTCCCGAAGGGCCTGGGCCGGGTATCGGGGACGTTGTACAAGGCCTCGGCGAATGCGATGACTTGGGCCGGCTGGATTTCCTTGCCGGGAGCCTGCTCACGAAAGTAAGCGGCGAGGCTCGTGGCAGCCGGGCGGCATAGAAACACTGCGCCTTTCCCGACGCGCTCCTTTTCAGGAAGGGCGGCGTATTCCTCGTCGAGGAAACTGCAAATGATGGCGTGCGCTTTCGCCGCGTCGGCGGGGTCGACGGGCAGCCGCGTCTCTTGCCAGCAGCTCGTGGCACGCGCCGCGATCTTCGACCGGGTCGCTTCGGATCCCATGTGTACACGACGACGCGGGGCAATAAATCGTTTTCAGTCCCGACGTGCCGCTACCGCTGTTCGTTTCCTCGCTCCTATCGCCCGAGCAACTGGCGCGGCAGCCGGATTCGCTTGATTGCGTCCCTCGACCACTCTATTAACTTGATGTCTTATCTCCGGTCGATCACTCGCATCCGTGTTCCACCATCCATTCCGGCTCGGGTTCCCGCCTTGATCTAGCCCCGGTAGTGAACGTGTAGAAGCGCGCGGCAGCCGGATTCGCCATTGGGGCGAGCGTGTCATCCTTGCGAAAACTAAGGCGCCACGAGGTAAAAAAAAAACTTGCCCGGCGCATTGCTTGTTGAATGCGACACGCGACGAATCGAGCAAGTCATCACGAGCTTGCTCTCGAATGCCATGAAAAACACGCCGCCCGGCGGAACCGTGAGCACTTCAGCGGGGACCAATGTGGATTCCACCTGGATTAAGATCGAGGACAATGGCGTCGGGTTAACGTCTGACGAGATCCCGCTGCTGTTCACGAAATTTGGGAAGATCGACAGGTCGGGCATGAATGTCGACGTGGATTTGCAAGGATCGGGGATGGGACTTTATCTTGCACGGAGGATCATCGAGTTACATGGCGGAACCATCGAGGCGCGTTCACCCGGGCGTGATCAAGGTGCCACGTTCCCCATCCATCTGAAGATGGCCGGGTCCAACTCGGTACACTGAAACCATCGCCCCCTTGACCCGCTCGATGTGGATTCGGGATCCTCGATGAGGAGCTGGCGTTCACGGGGCTCGGTTTTCGATTTAGAGGCTCTATCGATGGGCGATGCCCTTGTGGTGCTATCATGGAGACGGGCAAGCCGGGAGCGAAGCCCGCGACCGCGAGGCCGGACGACCGTGGCCTTTACCCGCCGCGATTCTCTTTGCAAGAGCTATACCCCGTGCGCCCGGTTCGCTCGATTCGGGGGGAAGCTTGATAAAGCAGCAGCAGGATGGGATCCATGTCCCTTGGGGGCATCAGAAATGGTTCGAGCCTATTACGTCTGCCAATCTTGCGGGTCTAGCACGTCAAGACACGGGAACGCCCTGCGGTGCTCCTTCTGTCATATATTGCTCTGTAGGGGGTGTTATGTCAAGGGTTTTTGCGAGAGACACTTCATGCTGCTCCCGAAGAAGTATAAAACGGGAGCACGAGCCGCGGATTTCTTCTGGCGGAAATCCTTCATCTTTTTCTTCGTTTCCATCCCCGTCTTCATCGGTGTTGGAGGGGTTTTGTTCAGGCTCTTGCAAATCGCAAGTCCATCGGCATCATGGGTGGCGATCCTTATCGGCTTCATCACCCCGCCCCTCAATGGCATTCTCGCGTACGCGTGCGGGAAGGGATCCATGAATAAAATCCTCGCACAGGTTCACATGGATGAATTAATCGAGAAGGTCGAGGCAGATCCAAACAAAGACCTCGATTTCCTTGATCCAATAAGCCAGGAGTACGCGAGGGTGGAGGAGAAGAACAGGCTGGCGACATCAACCGGAGGGCCCACAGTTCGACGCCTGGGTCTCGATTTTTCCGATGCTGATGCAGATGCTGATGCAGATGCAGATGGCACTTGTTCCCCGTGCCCAGCTTGTGGCAACACGATGAACCAGCCCGACTCGAGATTCTGCACGCGGTGCGGTGCCCGCCTCTGATTGCCAAGATCAATGCTTCTATTCTCGGCCATCAAGCCGCGAAAGGGCAGCCCAAGCAGCGGCACGTTATCATCCCCCGGCTAGATAACCGCCCACGCGAGTACAATTCACGAGTTGTATCCCGCCTGCTTGCTGCCGCTGCGACTCGCCGAGAAAAGAACAGGAAAGGGGGATGAAAAGAAGGCTTGAACGTGATCACTGCTCGATCTTGTCGAGATCGGACAGGTCGAGGTTGGAACCGGCGTCCTCGGGCACGTCGGAGAGAAAGTCCTCGAGGATCTTTTTGAGCTCGTCGCCACTGCGCTTCATGATGAGCCGGACGAGGCCGATGTTGATCTCCGAGTCGGAGATGAGACAGAGCACGCCCCTGCCCGTGCTGGCGGCGAAGATCTTGCCCTTCTCGAACTCGCTCGTGACGATGCTGAGCTCGCCGAGCTCGAGGCTCTGGCCTTGGGTCTCTGCCGCGCAGAAGATGGCCGATGCGATGGCGCCGATGCCGTCGATATCGACCGGATAATAGCTGAACTTGGAAACGTGCGCGATCGTGAGGCCGGTGCGGTCGACGAGAATGACTTTCTTGATTCCAGATTCGGACTTAATAATGCGCGAAAGAATTTCGTCGAAGTTCTTGGTGTCCATCATTTGGCATTTTCACCCTTTCTTGTTGATCGTGAAATCCGTGCAAGATCTCGCCTCATGCTCGCGCTTCGACGAGCCCCGGCGAAGGATCTTGATACATGGATGAATGTAGTCAATATAACAATAAAAAGGTTCGTCTGATGATCCGGCGTGCCGGGCTTTCTATCACTCGAAGGGCTGGATTTGCCAGCCGGCTAAGAGAAGTCGTCGTCATCGTCGGCGGGCGGGGGTGGCCGGCGCGCCTCGCGGTATAGCTCGATGAACGCGGGTGGCTCGGCAAGGGGGTTGCAGCTAAAGTCGTACGTGCGGGAAAAATTATCGAACGCCCACGTCTCGAGCCAGCCGGGCAGCTTGGTGAGCTCGTTTCCATTCACGTCGACGTGCACGAGCGGTGCCTTGCTTAAATCCGGCAGCGACGACAAGCCGCACCCGCTCGCGTGCAAGACCTCCAGCCGTTCCAGCCTGGCCATCGATGCGGGCAGCACGCCGAGCGGGTTGCCGGACACGTCGAGCACGCGCAGCCTGCTCAGGTTCCCGATGCAGCCGGGTAGCCCGGTCAAGCCGCATCGCGCCACGCGCAGCTCCTCCAGCCCCCGCAGCTCGCCGATGCTGTCGGGCAGCGCGGTCGCCACCTTCGGCGGCGGCGCGACCCACGCCTTCATGGCGGCCCTCCACGCCTCCATCGCCTGCCGGTAGGCCTCGTGCTCGGCGCGGCGCTGTGCCTCGGTCGTCCCGTGGTCGTATCGCAGCGTGCCATCGAGCCGCTTGCACTCGCGCTTGAGAAACCATGGCTTTTTTGGTTCCCGCGGCGGCGTGACGACCTCGTGGCCGATCGGGTTGTCGGCCAGGTCGAGCACGCGCAGGTTCGGCAGGCGGGTCACTGCCTCGGGGAACGACCGCAGGCCGCAATTTCTCGCGCGAAGCACTTCAAGTGTCCTTGCACTCGTGATCGTGTCGAGATTTTCCTTGATCACGGACGCGTCGAGAATCAAGGTCTTTAAGCTGGGCATTCGCTTCAAGAAACCGAAATCATCCACCGGCGGCCTCCAGCCTCGCATCTGGAGTACTTGCAGATGGGGGAAAGCATCCATGACCGGCTCGAGCTCTGGATGCCATGCATTGTCCAATGCCATCTCGATCAATTTACCTTCGTGGATGACGATCGAGGGCGTGATAGCGTCGAACCGCGTTCCCGCGACATACCCCGGATCGCGCCGCTGGAACGAGAAGCGCGAATTAAACGGGGGTACCGATACGGTTAAAATATGGATCATCGAATCCAACCCGTCTGCTTCCCTCGCCGAAATCACACCACGGAACACGTCATTATTATCATCGGAGGGCATGACGCTCACCTTTCTAATCACTCATCGAAAGGAATATAAATGCGGGCGTCCGGAACTACACGGCCGAGTTCAACACCACGCTCGGGTACGACGGGCGGGACACGGTCATCATCACGATCTTGGAGCCTGCTTTGCCGTTCGACTTCACGCTGATCGTGGTCTTTGGCGGGGCCGCGGTCGTCGGCATCGTGATCGTCGCCGTGGCCAGCCGGCAGCGAAAGAAGGTTAAGGCCAAGAAAGCGAAGTTACGGGGCTCCGAAATAGCTGCGAAGAAGCTCACCGCCGTTGGGAAGGCAGCACCTATCGAGGCCATACCAGCAAAAGGCAAGCTGCCAGGAAAGGACGCGAAAGCGGGCATGGACACGGAAAAGCCGGTACCGCTAACCGAGACAGAGCGCGCGGAGATGGAGAAGACCGAGAAAGAAGTGCAAGCGTTCGAGACGCAGCACATCTGCGTGGTGCACAAGGGGCCGATAGCCGGCGCCATATTTTTGTGCCCGAAGTGCAAAGTGTTCTACTGCATGAACTGCGCCCTGGTTCTCAAGCAGAAAGGCGAGAAATGCTGGTCTTGCGGCGCGGAGATCGCGATCGACATCCCGCAACCACAACAAGACGAGGCCATTGGCGGGGGGGACGCTCCTCCAGCACCCAAGCCGATTGGTGAAACGGAGGATAGCGCGCCTGGTGCAAGCCCGCCAGGTCAAGGAGACACGACGAACGCTAACCAGCCAAAGCCACCATCGTGATCGAGCCGGCCATGAGGCCGAATGACCGGCCATTACACCTTTTTTCATTTATTGCATTTCTTAGAATCTTCAGCCCGATACAAGCAGTCTTGGACGAAAACGCCAGGCATTTGGCCTATCTCGGCAATTGACGGGCAGACATCTGGTCATCAAGGGCATTCTGCCCCCGACCGTTGGGAGCGCTGCGGGAGGGCGACGATAGCAATCCCTTTATCTTTTCGACGATCTCGGCTTCCAGCACGCGCGGGATGCCGCCAGTGGGATCATCAAGGTATTTCCCGAGCTTTTCCATGATCCACTTCAGGTTGATCATTTTCCCGTCGAGCTCGCCGATGTTGTCCGTGCCGGTGAGGGCGATGAACTTGAGGATCTTGTTCCCGCCGATCTTGAAGGACCGGAAGTAGAGCTTCCTATTATCCTCGAGGACGATCGCCTTGATGCGTCCCTTGAAGTTCTCAGCAGAGAACACGTCGATCGCGGCAAGGAACGACGAGACCAGGTCGTCGAACTCGGTTCCCTTCTTGTCGCCCTGGTGATACGTGTAGATGGGAAGCCCGCTCTCCTTGACGAGGTAAAACGCTTCGATCATGCACCAGCAACCTGGTTTATTTTCCCAGTACCAGTTCTGGTCTGAATCTAAAAAAGATTGCCGTGCAGCGTTGAGAGACGTTCCCGATTTGTGTACACGGAACTTGGAAGATCGTTTTGACTTTTTCATGAGATGAATTGTTAAATCCACATGAGACGGGAAAAGGCTATCACGAGCGGGTTGTTCCACCATGCCATCGATCGCGCATCTCTTTCTCGGCGGGCTGGTCGGGTACTCGTTATACTTGATCAGCGACAAGCGGTTCTCGAAATACCACGTCATGATCCTCTTCTTGGCCAATTATCTCGGCCCTGATCTCGGTTGGGTGTTGGGAATAGGCAATTTCACGCATACATATGCGGGTTATCTCGTCTTCGCGCTCTTCCTCGCGTTCTTCTATTCCTATTTCACCAGGTTCTCGCCAGATTTCAAGAAAAAAGTGTTGATAGATAACGGGCATAACCGCATCCCGTACGCCAATTCATTCCTCCTGGCATGTGCCGGTGGTATCATGCATATCTACCTCGACGGAGTCATGAACCACCAGGGAAATTTTCACCTTTTCCCCGGGATCGGCAATCTCGATGAAGTTATCGTGTCGATCAACGGTTTTTTCAATTTCTGGTACGATCCGATCGTCCCGGCAAGCGCGGCCTTGTCGCTGATCGCCGGGATGGGTCTCGTCCTCGCGTTCATCCCGTTCTTCTGGTACATGTTGAAAAATCTCGATAGATGGTTCGTGTTGAAAGTCACCGCGTTCGTGGCGACGTTCATGGCCTTGTACTACTTCGTCGGGAGCCTCACGACCTTGCACGCGGATGGTGGCGCGATCGTGTACGTCGCATTGTTCTGGGTGATCCCATTCGGACTGTGCGCCCTGGCAATGAAATTGCCGCCACCCCGGTCACCCGTGGAGCAGAGGGCGAGGCTCAAGCAGCAGCTCATCCCGGTCTTGCTCGGGGTCGGCATGATCCTGGGTATAGCCTTCATCGCGATGGGGATAGCCCTACTCGCACTCGTCGACACGCTCGTGTCACTCGCGGCGGGAGCATGGGCACCGCTGGCGGTACACGCTAGCTCCGTGCACGATCTCGCGGTATTCTTGGGCATCGCCTCCATCTTGTTCGGATCACTGTACGTGTTCTCGATCATTTACAACAAGCGCAAGAAGGGTCTCAACGTGAACATATTGGCGAGCATAGGCATTACTTTCGGCGGCTGTTTCGTTTGCATCGTGCTGGTTGGCATCGCCTTCACGGCTGGGGGCGCGCTCGTCGACATCATCATCACCGAGTGGCCCGATGCGCTCTCGATCGCCACCCCCGCGATGCTCCTCGCGGTGGTGGCGGTGCTCGGCGTCGTGTTCGGGGCTCTTGCTGGTACCACCCTTGCCGTGGGGATCGGGCTGCTGCTGGAACGGAAGGCCGCGTTTAAATTCGCATTCCTATTCAACGCCGCGTTCGCGTGGACGATCATCGGCTTGTACGTGTGCTGCCTATTAAGCCAGGACGAGGTAACGAAGGTAACGGCATAAGCATTATAAACGGGAACCCATTACAGCCCGCGCATCCCTTGAAACACGACCATGTGCTCCCGCGGGCCGAAGTTGAAGCCGTTCGCGTTGCACCAGAGCGCGACGGCGGGGGCGTTCGAGAGGTATTGCTCCCGATTGCGAGATGCCGGCATGAAGTACGTGCGCTGTTTTATTGCCACGGGCATCGATTTCATCTTTCGTTTCCACGATGCGAGGTCATCTGGCCCCGGAGTAACGACGTGCTTGAAGATGCTGCGCTCGAGTGGAAAGGGACTTGGATCGAACGACGGTAGCTTCGGGCTCACGTTGAAAAAGACTTGCTCGTCATCGTGTAGCTTGTCCACGGGAGCTATCGTGCCGTTCGTCTCGATGAACCAGTCGATGCCAGGCCGGAGGCGGACGAGGGCCGCGATCTCCCCTTGCTGCAGCATCGGTTCACCGCCCGTGATCACCACGGCGGACACGCCCGACGCTGCTATCTCCGCGGCGATCTCGGCATCTGGCCGGTCGAATGACGTGGTGCCAGACTCGACGTCCCACGAGTATCTCGTGTCGCAGTCGACGGGGCACTTGTTGCCGAGGTTGCACCCGGCAGTGCGGACGAAGAAGGCCTGGCGCCCGATGCCTTGCACCTCGCCCTGGATCGAGCGAAACGTTTCGCACAGCTTCATGGTCGATCAACAGCGGATGACGCGCTTTTCGGTCACGATCGCCGACACGGGCTTGTCGTGCGGGGCGGCTGGGATCTCGGGGAAGACCTGGAACTCGAACGCCATGGCAATGGCGGGCACGCCCGCGGGTTTGGCCGACAGCAGCTTGTCATAGAAGGCCTTCCCGTAGCCGAGGCGGAACCCGTGGAGATCGACGGCCAGGCACGGCACGATCACGAGGTCCACGGTCGACGGGTCGATGACGTGCTCGTGAGCTGGCTCGGGAACGCCGAACGTCGAGGGCCGCAGGTCGGTGAGGTCGTCCACGACGGACAGGTCGATGCGGCCTTCCTTCATCCGCGTGATCGGGACGACGAGAACCTTCCCTGGATCGGCGAGCACGGCGCGCAAGATGGCGTCGGTGGCTGGCTCGCGAGTCGTTTCCTTGTGCACGTAGCAGCATACCTCGCGCGCTGCGGCAAACTCGGGCGTCTTGATCACCCCCAGCTCGATGGCCTCGGAGGTGCGGCGGTACTCGTCCAAGGGCATGACGTAGCGCTTCTCGCGGATCCTCTGGCGCAATTCCTCCTTTCGCTGGACGATGCAGGCGGGATCCTCGCCGGACGCTAGCATGCTGGCAATCTTAGTAGATGTGGTTTTCACGACTCTCGCGACCATCTCGTGAAAGTGAATCGAGGCCACGTTGCACTAGCGAGGGACACATTTGAAGGTTTCCACAGCACGCCGCGCACGGGCGCCCGGAATCGAATGGGGCTGTCACTCGCGGGACACGAATCGCCGCTCGATCATGTCAAATTGCACGGCACGCCGCTGGTCGACGGCATGCTGCAAGAGGGCGAGCAATTCCTCCCTCGTGGCGGGCCGCCCGAGTAGCTCCAACAGCGTGCCATCGGCGCACGAGGGCACGGCCTCGCCGGCCGTTATCGCCTCCTGGTCCGCGTCGATCGTCCCGCCGGGCATCAGCGGGAAGATTATCGGCAAGGCCGGCACCCCGGCGGGCATCATTGCCTCCACCGCGGTGCTCGCGGCCTGGATCCAGCGCAATGCCCCGGTGGAACCACCGGCGTGCCGCCCCGCATAGTCGGACACGATGGCCTTGAAATCCATGGCCTTGCGCCGCGTTCTGGTCGACCCGGAATGGACGCGCGCGTGGACGAGCGCCGGTACCACGATGCCGAGGAACGTTGCAATGGCTTCCGAATCGACGGGAATGAGCTCGTGCTCGATCCATTCAAGAAGCTCGCTTGGGATCGGCACGACCGTCACTCGAACCCGGTTATCTTCTTGCACGTCGAGCAATTGAAACATCTTGCCGACGATCTCGGGATCCTCGTTGAGCAGGCTCGAGAAATCGGCCGCGCCCGCCGGATCGTGTATCGACATCGCCGGGGCTTTCAAGGGTCGCAAGAGCACGGGGTGCAAGTTCGACCCGCGCTTGATGACCCGGTGGCAGGCTTCCCAGGACGTGCTCGCCAGGCCCACGCTACCGAGCACGGGCGATGACACGTCCCGCGGCATCCCGCCAAACCCGTCGTGTTTCTCGTGGTAGATCAATGCTGTGCTGTCTCGCACCTCGATATATATCGTGATGTCGGGGCGCGTGAGATCCACTCGCGGGCGGGTATCTTTCAGGTTTTCGAGTATGCTAGAGCCAACGTCACGGGCAAGCGCCTGGGAGGTGAACTCGTGCGTGCCCTCCCTGGTGACCCTGACCGCGAACGATCTGCCTTCCTTGAGCAGCAAACGAGCGAGCGCCACGGCGCGGTCGTGCACCTTGCCTGGATCCAGCGGGAACACGGAGCAATAGCTGAACGAGTGGATCCCAGGGATGCGCTGCAAGAGCTCGTGGACGGCCGCCACGCCACCAGGATCCTTGATGGCAAGGAACAGCCGCGCGTGCGTGATCGAGAGTAAAAAACCTCGAACACGCTTCCGTTCCAGCTGGTTCCCGATACACGCCGCCAGGCGATCGATGAGCCGCCGGCGCACCTTCTCGGACTTGATGCCGATCTCGCCGACGAATCGGACGAGTATCGTGTCGTAGAACCCGTCGAGCACCAGCCGAGACGCGTTGGATGCCATCGCGATGTCGAGTGCCGCGCGGATAAAAAAGGGGCGCCTTAACGCGGCGAGATCCCGATGTCAATCGCGCGATACTCGCGTATAAAATCCCCCCGGCCTTGTTGGATCCATCAAAAAACGCCAAGCTGGAGCGATTGCAAGTGACCGACGAAAAGCTCGACGTCGCCATCATCGGCGGCGGTCCAGCCGGGTACACCGCGGCCATCTATGCTACCCGGTACAAGTTGACACATGCCATGATCGCCGACGACCTCGGGGGGCTTATGCTCAACGCGGACATCGTCGAAAACTATCCCGGCTTCGCCTCCATCAAGGGGAAAGACTTGATGGAGAAGTTCAAGGCGCACCTGGAGGCGCTCGGCGGGACGGTCGTGCAGGAACGGGTCAAGTCCATCGCGAGGCAGGGGCATGACTATGCAATCACGTGCGAGACCCGGTCTTTCGTGGCACGCTCGGTGATCGTCGCGACGGGAAGCTATCGACGCAAGCTCGGCGTGAAGGGCGAGGAGGAGTACGCGGGTGGATACGGCGTGAGCTACTGTGCCACTTGCGACGCCCCGTTTTTCAAGAACAAGGTCGCTTGCGTCGTTGGCGGCTCGGACAGCGCGGCCAAGGAGGCCCTCGTCCTCAGCCGCGTCGCCAAGAAGGTCTACGTGATCTACCGGAAGGGCAAGATCCGTGCCGAGCCAGCCATGGCCGAGAGGGTCTACACGTGCGGCAACATCGAGGTCATCCACAACGCGAACGTCAAGGAAATCGTCGCGGACGAGAGGGGCATGGTCTGCAAGGTCATCCTCGACTCGGGCAATGAGATCGAGACAAGGGGCGTTTTCATCGACGTCGGGTTCTCGCCCAGGTCTGATCTCGTGAAGGCACTCGGCGTGAAGCTCAACAAGGAGGGCGAGATCATCGTCGATCCGGATTGCAAGACGAACGTGGAGGGATTGTTTGCTGCCGGCGACGTGACGAGCAACAAGCTCAAGCAAGCAATCACGGCCGCCGCGGACGGGGCCAAGGCGTGCGCTGCAGCCTTCCAGTACGTGCACGCGAGCCGGACGGGCGGCGCTTGCCAGTCGGCGTGATCGAGGCGCTCATCGCTTTATCTTTCCCGGCAGGTAGAAGTCGTAGGGCCTGCGGAGCAGCTTGGTCTTCACGAAGCGATCGAGCCGGCGCATGTTCTGGAATAACACCCATATCTGCTTGTCACGCTTGTAGTATTTCTTGATCTCGTCGACCGTGAAAGGCTTGATGCCGAACTCGCTCGCCTCGGTCCCGAAGAACTCGTTGACCGACGCCACGACCGCGGGCACGGAGCCGGGCAGCTGCTCCTTGTAGAAGTTGGCGATGAAATCGTTGGCAACGAGCCGCCAGTCATAGTATCGATCCACGACCTCGTGGAGCATCCCCATCAATGTCCCCCGCAGGAAGCCCGGCGCGCTCTTCAAGAAAAGAACCGCGTCCATCGCCTCCGCGCCGTCGACCCGGTACATCGGGGTACTCGTGTCGATGTATGATAGCGGCTTGGCGGGATCCACCACGGGCGACGCGGGATCGAAGCCCGGCACGGCCCAGTTGGAGACCTGGCCGTCGATGCCGACCTGGATCTTCGATTGCCGCTTGTTGAACGCCCAGATCTTTTTCAGCTCGCGCATCACGCTTGCAACGAGTACCTTCAAGTTCGGCTCGTCGACGGCGTGGATCACGCGGTTCCCGATGGAGTTGGGATCGAGCTTGGCTTGCGCGCAGTAGAGCACGACGATGCGGCCTTCGGTCGAAGGGAACCACGCCGCGTCGGACCACGGCACCACGATGCCAACGTCCTCGCGCAGCAGCCGCGTGTATTCCTTGTAGGCGTTGACGTGCCGGGTGACTTGTGCCTCGTCGTCGAAGATCGGTAATCGCTTGTACGCGAGGGGATGCTTGTCCCCGATGATTTCAAAAACGAGGCTTATCTCGCCGTAGCCGAGCACCTTGATCGGTATCTTGCTCCGCTCCGGGCGCGCCGTGTCGATCGTCCGCTCGAATTCCGCCAGCAAGGCCTTGTCGATTTCCACTTGCATCTTCACCTCCACCTTGGTCCTTATTTCGGCCTGGGCAGCGCCGCGAACGCCCTCTTGAGCCTGTCCACGACGAGCTGGATCTCGTCGAGCGTCGTCACCAGGGGCGGCATGAGCTTGATCGTGTTCTCGCGGTTCCCGCAGTAGTCCGCGAACACGCCGTTCTCGATCATCTTGAGCGTGAAGCCCTGGCCGTACTTCTCGTTGATGAATTCCAGCCCCCACATCAAGCCCCTGCCGCGCGCGTCGACCACGATCGACGGCGCCTCGTCCTTGAATGCCGCCAGGCCGGAGCCGAGCTTCGCACCAGCGGCATTGACGTGGCCGAGGAAGCCCGGATCGGACACGATGTCCAGCATCTTGCTACACACGTGGCAGCCGAGCTCCGAGCCGCCGGTCGTGCTGATGTGGAGAAACGGGTCCTGCTGGAACACTTGCTCGATGAACGGCTTGTAACTGCACGTGGCGATCGGGTAATACCCGGCGGTCATGCCCTTCGCGAGCACGATCATGTCGGGGATCACCTTCTCGTTCTCGTGGACGCCGCCGTAGATGCCCCACAGCTTCCCTGTCCTGCCGAGGCCGGCCTGGACCTCGTCCGCGATGAACAAGGCGCCGGCCTTGTCGCACAGCTCGCGCACTTGCTGGAAATACCCGGGCGGCGCGATCAAGATGCCGGCCGTCGCGGGGATGGTTTCCAGGATGACCGCCGCGACGGACTCGTCAATGGCCTCCTTCAAGGCATCGATCGATCCGAATGGCACGTGAACGAAGTCAGGCAGGCGCCAGCCGAACGGGTCCTTGAACCGTGCATCGCCGGCGGCCAGAGCCAGCCCCGTCACGCCGTGGTAGGCGCCCTCGGCCGAGATGACCTTCTTTCGCTTGGTGATCCCCCTCGCGAGCTTGATCGAGAGGTCGATGGCCTCGCCGCCGCCGACGCAGAACGCCGTCTTCGTGATGCCGGGCGGCATCAAGCCCGCGAGCTTCCTAGCGAGCAGCGCGCGTTGCTCGCTGATCGCGTGGTGGTCCCCGATATCGAGGCCGGCATCGATGCCATCCTTCAGGGCCTGGATGATGGCCGGGTGACGATGCCCCAGGTTGAACACGCCGCCGCTCGTCCTGCAATCGATCAGCTCCAGGGGTGGCTGTCCCTTGCGCAAGCCTTCGAGTGCCGTGATGTAGATGCCACGGCGATCGCCTTGCACGAACGCGATGCCCAGGTCCTTGAAGAATTGCGCCTTCGGGGCCGATACATGTTCCGCGTAGAGCTTCACCAGGTCCTTTTGCCGTTCCGTGCCCATGATCCGTTCTGTCCCGCTCATGTGGGTCTCCCGATCGTTGCTGTTCTACGAATTATTTTCAATTGATAGTATTAAATGATCTCATGACGTTTTAAGATCAACAATCAAGTGATCTACATGGGATCCAACCTCCTAATCTATTTTAGATATTGACTTGGACTACTTTACCTATTCCAAGGAAAACAAGGTTTATCCCATTCACGAGCGAAACTTCTTCCGTATATTCGATCTTCGTATCGATTAAGTCCGTAGATCCAATAAATCTACTACATCCCTTCTCTTTATAAACATGTGCTTGTTTTTTTCGTTCGATGGCAAGATGAGAGCAAGTGAAGCCGGCTGAATTGCAGTCAGAATGCTGATCACGAGATGCTATTCGCTATCGAATCAAAGCACGTTCCCGCACGTCCGGGGAACGTGACCGGGAGAAAGAGGTCACGTGGAAACCCTGGCCGCCGTGTCAGGCGGCGGGGGCGGGATCGGTGGAGGGATTTTCAGCAAGGTTAGAATGCCATCCACGTCATTCTCGTGCAGCAAACGAAGCATGACGTCAAACGAGATCTTGTGCTTGAGCCCCGTGTGGTACAAGGACAACATCATGGCATATATTTCGAGAACCTCTGGATTGACGAAGTTTGCCGAGATCTTGCGCTGGATCACGAAGGGGCGGATCTCCCTTTCAGCCCAGTTGTTGTCTGGAGGGATGCCAGGATGATCCAGGTACGTGAAGAGCTTGGGGGCGAATTTCTCCATGCGCTTGAGCAGGCGCTCGATATCCGGGCTAGCAACACCATCGACGCGGATCTTCTCGATAAGAGCCTTCATCCGGCGCACCGCTTCCTTGCTCGTTATGCGCTTGTCCACGTGTGTTTTCCAGCCCATGTCGCCGTCCTTCCACGCCGCGCCGAAAAAGTCCCGGAGCCACTGCAGCTGCTGGATAACCTTTGCCTGCTGTTCCACGTCCGCGGCAAGCTTGGCACGCTCCTCCTCGGAAAGGGGCTCCGGCTGCTTCGGTGGCTTGCCACGGCGTGGTGCTGCCGTTTCGCTCGCCGCGTCATCATCCACGGTTGTTGCAGCAGCCTTGCAATCCCCGGC
>JAUQYZ010000074.1 GCA_030587475.1 Candidatus Sigynarchaeum calidifontis | reverse complement strand
GCAGCGCCTATAAACCGTCACGACGATGTAATTTTCCCCCTTCCCAACGACGTGGTGCGGTTTCGACCTGGCTTGCACCTTCATTTTTCGCCCGCACAACTCGCACGTCGGCGTGGGATTAAAATCGAGCTCGATCCGCTTTCCATGAAACCGTCTTTGGAATTTCTGCACCGCGCGAGACATGTACCCATATCCGCACGAGGAAATTTGAATGTTTCGCCCTTTTTGTCGCCGTCAGGTGCCTTTGTTAAGATTTGAAATAATAGCTCGATTCGATTAAATCATTCTAATATTCGTTCTATACCCCCTTTTATATTTACCGATATCACCTAACTCATCATTACTCCCGTTATTTATCCATTTATTGAAGAGCGCTTCAGATACGGGTTGACAGCCTCTTCCAAGCATTCTCTCCTTCCCCCAATTGAATAAATATGTAGGATCATCTGGACCTTTTTTTGATTTCTGTAACAATAAGATGGAGAAAAGAAAAATGCGAAACATTTTTTCACGAGCCACGAGGGCGATGCTATTGATGCTATGTATGGGATAATATTTCTTTATGTTCTGGCTGATATCATCCATCGGACGTCCATGAACATACCCATTTCGGGTATGATTTAAGGTACGCAAAAAATTGAATTCATTTCGGCGCTCTTCGGTGTTGTTACACCCGTAGAGGTAGGCCGCGATACCCATTAGAAAAAATTGTTTTCCATTGATGAATTTCTCCAGAAAAGACCAATACATGACTATTGTCTGTGCCTGATCAATTCGCATTATACCATCAGCTCGTGCTAGTAAATCCAATCCCTCTTCGACCCGCTTGGAGCCGTGCATTTTCAACAATATCTCTTGTAATTCGACCAGGCTTGAAAAAAAATTTTTTTTCAGTATTTTCTTCCCCGTGAAGAAAGTTGAATGATATTTTGGACCATACAGAGGAAAACTATCACCAAAAAGGTACCTGCGATATTTATTGGTGTACTCGGAATGAATTTGGGCCGTCGGAAAATCCCCAAAGAGCGTGAGCATCAATGCCCTTTGAATGCACTTGATCCTTTCTCCCATTGCATCCTCGATTAGTCTGCTCGCCTCTCCATTACTGTAAAGTTCTCTTGGTAGTTTATAGAAGAATTCAACGACCGTCGAAATGTTATATCTATCTTCCATCATGGCTCGTGGTGAAATTTGTTGATACTCGAGCGCGCTCAAGCGCCGAACTCGAGATTTCAAAGTCAATAACATGTACGGAATTTTTTCAATCCTTAACTCCGGCGGTTTTTCATTTTCCTGGTAGGAGATTCTTAGTTCATGCTCTTTGATCTCGACTGTGTAGGTTTTGAAATCGAGGATTGTTTCGTCTTCGAGAACGAGATTCTGGATAATGAATTGAGCAACTCGCTCTTCCAAGGAGTCGCGCATCTCTAGGATGGTTTTCATTTCGGCATCCAAAGCGCCATCCAACGATTCACCGTGAAGCATCCGTTCAATCACGGCAACAAGGGGGATGTTTACATTCAATAACGGAAAATCCTTGTTGAACCAGGGTCGCATTTTATAAAATTTCTGGATTTGGCCAGGATCCGTCTTATCATAATCGTGAATAATTGCCCAGACGAGTTCGCCTAGATTTTTTGGACCGTTAATCGAGATGACGTTTGTTTGATAACTGAGTGACTTCTCATCCCATCGAATTCCTAGTGGGCCATTAATCTGGGCTTGAATATCGGATTTATATCTCTCAAGGATAGGTTGTATAAAATAGACAAGTTGCTTGATATCGTCTCGGAACTCGGTTAATTCATCCGCTGTTGCATTGTAGAGATACTCTCCCAAAGATACCATTTTTAATATGCACCAGAGAAACGTGTTTATCGAAATTGTAAACTAGCTAGCCCGTATAGGTCGTGATGAACCATTCCGCGACTTGAACGAAATGCAGGGCGGTCGCGAGGATATAATTCTTCGGGTCGTCGATGTCCAAGGTTTGATGGGCCTTGATATTGCCCGCGGTCCTGATGGCGTGCATCGCGTTGGCGACGACGCTCTGCACGGCCTTATGGTCTGCCAAGCACTTGATTTTTTCGTAAAGGTCGCTCTTGGTGCTTATCGTTGCCGTATTGGCGTCACTTGCTTTTTTGGAGCAAAATATATTGATGGCGTGGTTCACCATCTGCTCGAGAAGGGCGCGCATCTTGACGAGTGTATCCTCGGAATGGTTCGTGAGCATACCGATGAGGTTTTCCGGCTCGGCGCCTGGCTTGACGAGGCCGAGACTTTCCATCTTCTGCCAATCGATCTTGTGGAGCGTGTCGATGACGGTTGCCATCTCGCTGCTGCCGCGGCTGGCCTTGGGCGTGCCGTCCACGAGGGCGGGATTCTTCCGGTAGAGGAATTGCTCGACGCGAGCCCGCATCTCCCGAAATACCGGGTCTGGCACCAGAAAGTCAAAGGGGGCTTTCTTTGGAATGCCGTTTTGCCAATCGATGCACAGCTCGATGGCCCGAGTCCATAGGGATACCGACAAGAACCATGGCCTCGTCCCGATGACCTCGGCGGGCACCTCCACGATGCCCGATTTTGTCCTGACGAGATACGTCTTGAGCGTGCGTTGATCACTGCCTTTTGGTGGATGCCGAGTCGATGTTGACTGATTCCGATTTTCCTATATAAGCATTTCAAGGCTTGTCATGTTATATGGGTGTTAATTCCTTAACTTTCAAGAACGAATGTGTATACCGCCATCAGAGGTCAACCGATTATGACGACAGCTGTAGAAGTAAAGGGCTGGTTCATCCGATATATCAACAAGAGTCGAACGTTTATTTCTATGCTAGACGCAAATAAATCGAAAATGCCTGGGGGATTTCACGACACCCGTCCCCCGTGCCAGGTAGAAGTGTTTTGGGTACGCGATCCTGTCGAATTTACGGTTGTATACATCTCCCATGATCAACAACGAGAGGATAAACAAGTCGTCGTGCATGGCCCGATTAAATTGAAAGAATATCCCGAAAGTCTGCAAATCCTTTTAAATAACGATCATTGGAAGGTGCCGCGACCAGACGATACTACCGCTGGGCGATCGTTCGCATCAAGTGTGCTTCGGCCGTTTTTAAAATCGGTGTCGGACTGCGTCTCTTCGGCTATCGCCCCTGATGATTCTTTGGAAGGACATCAATTCGGGGATAACAAGGGGTGGGCGACCGTGTTTCTGGGTTGCATCGCAACTAGGCAGGTAGAATCGTTTCTAGAGGAGATCGAGCAGGAAATCAAAAAAGGAAAAACGAAAGAGGTACCTTTAAGCCTTGAAATCAAGATCAAGGGGAATGAGGCAAAACCGGCCGGGATTGCCCGCCATGGAGCTCGGCTCTACCCGCCCATACACATCGGGATTCGCTCGTCCCAATCGATAGCGCAAATTGTTCGTGGGATTCCAGGGCAAGTTAAAGAATATCATTTTGTTATCGATGGTACCCCGGTGACTATAAATTCCACTGGACTCGTCACCGTCGAAGAGCCAGGCGTGGAGCGGGCTCAAGACATCGTTAACGCAATCATCATCGCCGCACGATACACGGGGCGCTGTTTTCTTGCCGTGCGTCGCTCTGAGCTCGAGATTGAAATGCCTTTCGGGAGCCTCGCACGAAGGTCCACGATGCGAACCTACTTGATGAACGACCCCAAGGAGGGCTTTATTGAGCCTAACTATACCATTTCCGAAGAAGAATTTATGTCGATCGCCAATCATGCCGACAAGATCTTTCGTGATGGGCAGACCTTCACATATTTATATTTTCTCGTCGAAGCGCATACCCATCTCCTTATGCATGAGTACATGGCCTCGTTCCTTGTCGCATGGAACGCGATAGAACGCTTGTTGAAAGCCAAGGCATCTATTGAAGAGGAGGATATAAGAATCAAAAAAATCATTGATTTGCTCAAGGAACAGAAAGTGCTTGATGAGGACACGACGAATAATGTCAATAATATCCGCATTATTCGCAACGATTTCATTCACAGAGGGCGATTTATCGCATCCCAAGATGCAGAGAAATGCTTGGCGCAATACGAGGCACTGCTCCCCGTGCTAGGCATTCGCACGTCTGGATGGGGGAAAATGGTGATTCCGACAGAGGAATTAACTATACGCGTTGGAAATCCTTGAAAGTGATGAACATCTAAAAAGAATGTCGTTGGATGATGTGAATTTCCTTAATTACACAATTCAAGATTTGTCATGTTGTTAATTATCTTCAAGAAGAGGAGCGCCGAAGGGCGTCCGAGGTGAACCGCACCTGGCAAGAGACAGGCTCACGACGGCGGCCATCGCCGCGTTGATGGTGGCCGCGGTGTCGATCTTGCCCGCACTGCTCATTACCGAAAGGAGCCATGATCGCGCATGATATGCATCTCGCCTTCGACGTTGTTAAACAACGCCAAGTTATAAACCGGAAGATCCTTGCATAGAATGCCATTGTATTCAGGCGATGGAGATGAACGAGAGACAGAAAGAAGAGGCAAGAACCTCGAAAAACCCATCAACTCTTGATCAGCTGGCCAAGCAATACGGGCGCGGTGTTCAAGAGGAAGTGGCGAAGAATCCCGCCGCGTCATCGAACACGTTGCGCTGGATCGCCGAAAATCAGCGCTGGCTGTCCGTGATCAAGGCAGTCATCGACAACCCGAACACGACAACGGAGACCATCGAATGGCTTATCAAGGAGCGAGCCAAACCGCCAAGCGGCGCGGCCATGTTCTTCGGCGACCCGTCGATAAATGCGATGCAAGCGCGGGACGCAGCGGATATCCTCGCCCGGTGCACCGCAGCCCTCGCAAGGAAATCGCTCGGAGCGCAGAAGAAAGGCTCGTCGTGCGTGCACTGCGGGAAGGAATTGGAGCCTGGCTCCGCCTTCTGCAACAAGTGCGGGCAAAAACAAGGGCCTTGAACGTTGATATAAAAAATGGTGGCGCTAGATGCCAGAACCGTGTACCTTTTGCGGCAGCGATGACACGATCGCCCGATTCACGTCTTGCAAGTATTGCGGGCGCAAGGTGATCTATTATGCTTGCAACGACTGCAACGGGGAGGTGTTCCTGGACCATCCAGAGGAGCACGACGACGAGTGGGTGCGGCATAACGACACGTGCCCGTCCTCGGACAATCCTTATGGCCGGCACTATGTCCCAAAACCGACCGAATCGTATCAAAAAGGTGCTGGCAAGCCGATCAAGGACGGCATATATTATTGCCCGGAATGCGGCTCTGTGCTTACAAGAAAGCGGCTCATGAGCAGCATGGCATACGTGTGCAAGCAATGCAAACGTTTCTACGACGTGTGAGTCGTTAATAGTGTTGAGGCGAATTAAGGACCGAACCTTGAATACGGGGCAGGGCGAGGGGCAATCGAGATGAACCCGAATATTAAAAGATGGCTGAGATAGCAGTACTGGAGCTTGCGTTAGGCTCATGATCATCGTGAATACGTAAGTAAAATCCTTCTTGCTCGCGACCGGTCGCTTGAAGACCGCCTCCCACGCCCCGTCGAACGCCCCGCTGCCGCGGCCGACCTTCTCGATGCCCGCCAGCTCCCAGCCGAGCTTGCCGTAGGTGTCCAGCACGTCCGCTAGCCGTATTATCTAATGAAGTGAGATTCCCGAACCACATTCGATCATTTAATAGTTGAAGGTATATTTCTTACTTGATCGAAAAGGAAAGGGATAGAATAATGGACAAGTTTGGTGAAATAATCAATAAGATCTCATCTTTCAATGGTGAATCAGAGGAGGAGATAGAGTCTTTTTTGTGCAGTGCAGAAATATCAGAAACGCTCCAACAACTAGCCGAGGATGTGTTTTTGAGAAGTAAAGATCAAGATTTTTCGGCTTTCCAATCGATTATCACCAAGGTGAAGGAGAAAGAGAGTTTGTGGGCGAAATATATAGAGCTATCGGGGGATATTATCTCGAGTGCGATTGATAAAGCCCCGAATCCATTTCGCACAGCAAATATGGTTCAATTCCTATATAACATCGCCCCTGACATTATCGGAACGGATCATTTCGCGGATCTTCTTACCAAGCATTTCAACTTAGATATAATCGAACAGAACATTGAAAACGCTTTTCTAGACGATGAAAAACACAATCTCATAGTCGGGTCAAAGATCTTCGAGTTATTCATTCTTGAATTTCGCACGCAGTTGAAGGATGAAGCCTTTATTGGGATCATCAATACCTTCTCCGAGATACTCGCCCCTCAATATCCCGTGCTTTATTCATGGTTCTTGATTGCGTTCTTGGACGAGATTGATGTACAGTTCAAAAAGGAGAAAAATTGGCACCACGCCTTTTTCTTTCTCGAAATCCTTGATGTTGTAATGGAAAAGATGGAGACCAGGCAAGACCAGCGCGTTTCAAACCGGCTTTCCGAGATCTTGAACGACGCTATCGACCTCGACGCGTTGGTTTCCAAGCTGGCTGCGTGCAGGGATAGAGTTGAACGATCCAAGATAATCCTCCAAGAAAAGCTGGGTTCGATCGTTGCATCCCGGTTGACGAAGAAAATAGATGATTTCGGAAAGAATCAGTATCACTTCCCTTATTATTCGTTCGTGAACTTTATGGCCAATTTGTTAAAGAACGAGGCTTACAACGGCGTTCGCGAGGCCCTCCAGCAGGTGATCATGCAGCAAGCCGCCAAGAAGGCCGATTCGGGCAAGTATCCTGGCGTGAAAAACTTGGAAGTGGCTGAGAGCATATCGAAAGTGCTTGATAGTATAAAGGATGATGAGGTAATCGAAGTATTAAAAAAAATGGTTCGAGATCACACTCGCGATGATTTTTTCTTGTGGGAGGAAACTTCTTTCCTCGATTTATTCCTCGAAAACGATTATTACGCAGAAGGTGTTTCCATCGTGCTCGCCCGAGTGCCAAAATTCAAGGCTAATCCTGATTTCTCTTTCCATCTGCTTAAGAAATTGCTCGAACACGGTTTGCACAAGGACGTGGTGATGAACGTATACTCGATGGACGACCTGGCAGCGATCGGAAAAGCGCTGCTGAAGGACAACCGTCGGGAGAGAGCGACGCAGATCCTCTTGATCCTCTCGGATTTTTTCAATGACCGTGAGTTTATCGACATTCTCCTCGCCATCGGGAACTTCGAGTTTGGCCAAGACGTGATCCATTGCATCGAATCCAGACAAGACGATACCGGGCGCATGATAGACCTGCTGGGCGAATACTCGCGGGGCTGGGTGGAAAGGGAGAATACTATGTTGCCCCTCAAGATTGCCGAGGCAACCAAGGAATTGCAAAAGAGATACGACGAGCTGTTAGAGAGCGTGAAGGACAGCTATATGCGTCTTAAGATAGACTCTTTGCCGTACTTGCTCGATGTCGAATGGGTGCGATTAAAACGTGAGATCGAGGAATTCCGGCTCCACATGGATCTGAAACAGTTCAAGATCGAACACGTGTGGAACCACGTCGAGCTATCGTTAAGTATCCTGTTGTTCTTCATAATTGCCATCAAGATGAAAGAGAACACGATGTCTGTCGAAGATATGAAGATGTTGAGGGATGGATTGGCCAAGTATGACTTCACGATGAAGATCATCCTAGTGAAACACTTTATGAAGAGGGGAAAACACGGTCTCTTCAGTGATGTAAAATCTTTCATCAACGAACAGGAGAAATTCTTGAATGCAAAGGAAAAACCCGTCCCGGACGCTACACTCGTTGATATCCGGAACACCGGCTCCCACAAGGTCTTCATCGCGCCGCCGATTAGCCACGGGGAACTCGAAGCGCTCCTCGCGAACATCGAAGCTTATCATACAAAGCTCGATTTTCTCAAGGAGGTAAAGATGCTCTACAAGACGGGGAATCAACGATGGGTGAAATCTGACATTTATATCTCGCTGTCCGGCCCATCGCACGTGTTTCCTATAGAAACAGGAAACAAGACGGATGCAAGGGAGAATGCGGTTTATCTATCGACCGAAGGCGGGCTTGTCGGGCTCGAGCCTTTCTTCTTCATGGTGGAATGCAAAAATTGCAATGCGCAAAAAGTATTCATTCTAAACAGATACGACGAAAAAAAGCCGCCTGTCTATATCGACGATGAAAACCATCCAATAGGAGAAGACATATTGGAGCGCATCTCCGAGATTCTAAAGGGTTTCTTCACCAGGTTACAGGTTTAACCGCACACGATGTTATAGGTGACCGGAACCGTTCCGGATTCGATTTCACGAGCCACGAGATCACATCGCTTGCTTCTGCCTCCTTTTTCACTATATCCCCCAGCGGCACCAGCACCTTGGCCCTCAACGCTGCCAAAAAGTGCTTCATCTCCCGCAGCGCCCCGTCCGCGTCGCCGGCTTCCTCCAGCAATACCATTACCCGCATAACCGCATCGACCGCCCCTTTCTCCACGAAAATCATTTGCTTATTTGCCATTATTTGCTTGCCCCCTTTTTTACGACCGGCCGCTTGAAGACCACCTCCCACGCCCCGTCGAACGCCCCGCCGCCGCGGCCGACCTTCTCGATGCCCGCCAGTTCCCAGCCGAGCTTGCCGTAGGCGCCCAGCACGTCCGCCAGCCGCTTCGCGCCCTCCACGCCGGGCTCGGTTTCGCCTTCATCCCGCGCCTCGTACGTGATGGTGCCCCCGGAGCTCGCGATTGAACGGATCTCGACCCCGAGGTACTCCCATCCTGTGCTTGTTGCCTTGGCCGGCAGGGGGGTGGACGATCCATCGGCGCCCGGCGGCGCGCGGCCGAGCATCCGCAGCCACGTGTCGGCGCCGCCCTTGAGCGCGCTCGCCACGATGCTCGGCCCCGCGTGGAACCGCGCCTGCAAGTCGACGTACCGCAGGGTCGGGTCTTGCTGGTAGGCCTCGCATATCGCCAGCCTCCGCTCGATCTCGGGTCGCCGGAGCCGTCGCATGTGATTACCTGGTACTACCGACTACTTAAGCTTTGCTAAATGATTGAATCATTGCTATTCGATTGCTTAGTGATTGCTCTTTGCTTGATATCGGGTTGATGAGTCTTGCCATGGGATACTAATGGTTTGCTTCGCGCTACTATTCCAAAAATCCCGTGCTAAGTATCCGATCTCGATCCCTTGCTAAATCGAGAGCTTTTTTCAAGATTCAGAGAGTATTTGTGGCGTGGAACGAATCGCCGCCGTCGTGGCCAAGCTGGCCCGCATCTTCGCCATGATCGGCTCCGGGAAGGGAGAAAGTGCCGATCCCCTTGAACTGCGAAAGGTGCTTCAGCGGGCGACACGCGACGCGATGTCGCTGCAAGCGTCGCGGGAATCGGCCGCTGATCCCGGCACGATCGATGCGAGCGTCAAGTCGTGCTTCGAGATCTTGCTGCGCATCGACGGGGCGCGCGATGCCAAGGCGCCAGGCGCACCCGCGTTTGCCAAGCACGTGGACGGGTTGGGGGACTGCTTCCCCGGGTTCACGATGGGCGACCATGCGAGTCGCCTGGAAGCCCGGCTGGCCGATGCGAAGGCGGTGCTGGAGAGCATCGAGGCGGGCAAGGTGGTCCGGCCGAGGGGCGGGGAGCCCGGGCTCGCGCCCGGCGGGGTCGGCACGCAGGACCCGAAGCAGGGACACGGGAAGGCCACGACGCTGTGGGACTTCGTGTCGGACGGCGGGGCGGCCGCGGCACGGCTCGCGAGGGAAAGGATCGAGCGGGCGCGGGCGCGGGTCGGTGCTGCCGAGCGCGCGGTCGACGAGGCGGCCGCCACGTACCCGCTCGCGTTCGTGGAGGAGCTGCCACGGCTGCTCGCCATGCCGATGCCTGTGGTTCAGGGCGACGCCGCCATGGTGGCCTTGGTTCGCAAGCGGTACGCCGTGCTGCTCGACGTGGCCGCCAGCATCGTGGATGGCATGGCGGCGATCAACGTCCCAGACGTGCTGCTTGACGACCTGGCGGCGATGCTGGGCGCCGGGCGGGAGCCGTTCCATGCGGATGCCGACACGGAAGGGCTCGGCGAGCTGGAAGCGGTGCAGTCGTCGATTCGTGAGTTGAAGGAACGCCTTGCCGCGATCGAGCAGGAGATCGACGAGCCCG
>JAUQYZ010000071.1 GCA_030587475.1 Candidatus Sigynarchaeum calidifontis | reverse complement strand
GCAGCGCCTATAAACCGTCACGACGATGTAATTTTCCCCCTTCCCAACGACGTGGTGCGGTTTCGACCTGGCTTGCACCTTCATTTTTCGCCCGCACAACTCGCACGTCGGCGTGGGATTAAAATCGAGCTCGATCCGCTTTCCATGAAACCGTCTTTGGAATTTCTGCACCGCGCGAGACATGTACCCATATCCGCACGAGGAAATTTGAATGTTTCGCCCTTTTTGTCGCCGTCAGGTGCCTTTGTTAAGTTTATTCTATGTCATTTTTTCCCCCATTCGAAGCTCATTAGCTCATGCGAGCGAGCCGATAGGCGAAGCGAGCGTCATCTAGATACGATCCAGATAGTACTTGGATAACGTTCGCCTCCAAAATCCCGCACTCGTTATGAAAGGTGGTGAACCGCGGCTTGGAACGAGCCTTTTTTCCTTTTCCTTTCCTCCCTCCTTCCTCCCTTTTCCTTTCCTTTTCCTTTTCCTTTTTGGCACAACACGATGCAATCCATCTTCGTTGATCCATCTAAAAAAACTTGGCCGGTCCTTGCGAGTTGCGTGAAGCCTGCGCATGCACTCAACCACGAACGATAGATTAGGTCCCGGACACCCGCGAGCCTACAGAATAAACTTGGGATACACCCAACACGTGTGAGGACCCGATAACCGCGGTTCACTTCCTTCACGCAGTGGAGGATAAACGCCTCCTGGCAACCATAATTTGCCATTCTTGCAGGCTTATCGGAGAATTTGAAAAACTGCTTACTTCTCGGCGCTGAGGGAAAAAATGACATAATAAATCTATCTTTGGCCATCGAAGATGGCCACTTATGGTTTTCTTATCTTGCACGAAGATCCGGACGACCCTCACGAGGTCGTCGTTCGAGAGCACGTCCGGGTTTGAAATCCCGTATTCCTTGGCGTATGCCTCGAAAAGTTTACGCTTTACGCCGGAATACAAGTCAATGAACATGTTGACCGGGGCATCGACGAGCTTCGCAACGCTGGTTCCCGCGTCCTTGCGGGGTCCAATCCCCCCTTGGATGAACGTGTTTAAAAACACTGTCGAAAGGATCGCGTGAATTTTTTTCTCGTTCAGCGCGTACATACCAAGGGCAACGTACGAGCCCGACGCGCAGTCCAGTATTTCTTCGAACGACTTGGGTTCCCGGATGGCATCGATGGATTGTACGTACATCTCTCCTAATAGCCTTTTCATCCCCTTGTCGCTCTTCATCTGCAAGTCAAAAGGTTTTTTCTTGAAATTGTTCCAGATATATTTGCAATAAAGCCATCGGCCAACGGGGGATCGGATCCCGGGAAGGGCTTGTGCCATCTCGTAGAGCAAGTCGGCGGGCAGCATGGTACTAGGGCCCGTGGCGCGAGCGGATGCTATCGCGCGTGCGTGGTCCTTTACGAATGCATCGGCTTGAGCAATGGCCATCCTACTATCAAGAAGTCGGAAGAATTCTTGCTTGATATAGGTGGAAACCTTTTCTGCCGCTTGCTCGAACTTTGCTGGAAGCAGGAGCACCAATGCCCGGGCAGCCGCGATCTCGACTCGTTTTCTGAGCGCATCGAGCCCCGCTTTCTTTTTCATCGATTCAATGATGGCCTCGCGAATGTCAGACACTTTCCTCGCAGAACCGTTGACAGAACGGCTATTAAATATTATAGTGCTGTGTAGGCCAGGATTACTGCAAGGCTAGATTGAAGCCTTCATGCCAGAAAACGAAACCAGTTTTTTTCCGTTCGAAAAGCGCGCCCCTCCGCGCGACCGCGGAGGGCCGGTGGGCCACGAGATCCCGTGCACTCTCGCCTATTCCCGCCCTTTCACCTTGTCGTAGATGACCTGTCGCTCCGCCAGGAACCAGTGCACGTCTTGCAGGCGGAGCCAGAGCGCGGAAAGGGTCTTCGCGCGCTGGCGGATCTCGTCCTCGGCCGGGTGCTCGACGATTTTACTGGTGTCGATCTTGACGTGCCTGCCGCTCACGTCGAGCTTGGTGATGAACGCTTGTGCAAGCCGCAGCTCCATCTCGGCAAGGAGCCAAATGTATACCTCGTACGAGTTTTTCCAGCTGGCGATGGTTTCCGCCCGCTTCTTTATCTCGTCTTCCTCTAGGTCAATCGTCACGATGCACGGGTTCTTTTGATTCGCGTTTTCTGGAGTCATGTCGATGCACCCTCGTGTCGGGCCGGCAAGGTACATGACCAGTTCACGCGCACATTATATATGGCTTTTCGATGGGAAGGTTCGCCCGCCAGCCGACGCGTTTTTTATGTCAGACCACCTAGGAGGCATCATCGAATCCGAATAAATCACGAAGTCCGGGCAACGAAAATGAGCGAGGAACCCAAGCCAGAGCAGCAAGAAAATGGCCAGGAAAACCAACCGGAACAGCGACCGAAGGATAACGAGCCCGTCGCGGCCGTTGCAACCGAACAGAAGGAAAGATCTCCCGATGGTTCGGAAAAGGATCTTGACAACAAGCAATCAGGATTTGCAACTCCTGGGCCAAACATTCAACAAGAAAAAGGTGGCGAACTCGAAGAGATCGATGCTGGCGGCGAAAAATGTTCGATCAAGACCGACGAGGAGATCAACTTCCAGCAAGAGCGAGAGAACCTCACGTGGAGCGCCGCGCTGTCCTTCCTCGAACAATACAAGGAGGACGAGCATGCGGTCGTCTCGAGCAAGGAACGCGAGATGTACGCGCGCCAGGCCATCCTCAAGGGCTGGAACCAACAGGTCCTGAAGAAATCCCGCGTCCTCGTCGCGGGCATGAGCAAGCTGGGCAGGGAACTCGTCAAGAACCTGGCCCTCATCGGGGCCGGGAACGTCACGATCGTGGATCCCGGGGTGCTCGATGCCGATACTGCCCCGGCCTTCTTGATCCCGGCATCGTCGGGCTCGAAGGTAAAGGTCGAGGTCGTCAAGGAGCAACTGGCCAAGCTAAACCCGTTCATGAAAATCGAGACCATCGACAAGGTCGTCGAGGACGTCCCGCTGAAGACGATCAAGGAACACGAGATCCTCGTCGCGTGCATGAACAGCTTCAAGTCACGCATGTACCTCTACCAGGTGTGCAAGAAATTCGGCATCCCGTACGCGGAAGGCGCGGTCATGGGCATCGAGGGGTTTGTCCAGGTCTGGATGCCAGGCGACGAGGAAAAGCCCGTCCCCGAGCCGCGGGTTACCCCGGCGGCGGGGGAAGGCAACGACGGCGAGGGCGCCAACGATGAGCCGGGCGAGCCAGATGACGTGACCGCCGCGTCTTTCTCACCTGCCTACGCCGACGAGCTCGATCGAGACGTGGACTCGTCCAACGAGGCAGCGGCGTCCATTCTCGCGGGGATCCTCGGCCAGGAGGTCATCAAGATCGCGTTCAAGATGCAGAAAGGAGATATCGGCGAGGTGCAGAAGCCGCGCTATGTGAAATACGACGGCATGACTGGTATATTCGATACGGTACCCGAACGGAAGGATTTGCTCTTGTACAAGGGCAAGAAGTATTCACTGGACAAGGAATTGCTCAAGAAATCGACCATATTCATCGCGGGCGTCGGGGCGCTAGGCTGCGAGATCGCCAAGGACCTGGCACTAGCAGGGGTGGGGAAGCTCATCCTCGTCGATCTTGACACCATCGAGACGTCCAACCTCTCGCGCCAGCTCTTGTTCCGCATGGAGGACATCGGTCGCCCGAAGGCAGAGATAGCCGCCAAGCGGGTCAAGGACCTCAACCCGGCCATCGAGGTCGAGTTTTTCTTCAAGAAAATCCAGGATTTACCAATCAGCATGTACGAGCAATGCGACGTGATCATCGCCGCGTTGGACAACGTGCAAGCACGGTTCGACCTCAACGTAATCGCCCGGCGCGTGAAGCGTCCCATGATCGAGGGCGGCACGGTCGGCTTCGAGGGGCACGTGCAAGTCATCGTGCCTGCCGGGGCAAAATTCCTCGACGAGACCGCGTGCTACAGGTGCGTCGTCCCGATACCACCGCCCGACAAGCGGCTCATCGCCGCGTGCACGCCCAAGGGCATCCCCCAGTCGCGCGAGCAATGCGTGACCCGGTCCGAGTTCATCTTCAGGAAAAAGCTCGAGCGCGAGCCTGACTTGAAGAACGCGAAGGACCTAATCATGCTCACGGGTGCATCGAACAAGGAACTCGAGATGCTCAAGGAACGCGACCCGACCAAGGACCACGGGAACCCGTTCGTGCCACAAGATATGGAAAACATCCTTGAGAACAAGATCCCGGCCATCCAGACCGTGTCGGCCGTCATCGCCAGCATCGAGTCTATGGAAGCCATGAAGATGGCTTGCATCCAGAATGCATCGGAGAAGCCTGAACGATACAGTGCGCTGGATCCGACATATCTCAACTATAACGGCATGTATGGCATCTTCGAGCACCTGCCCGTCCTCAAGCGCGAGGACTGCATCGTTTGCGGCAACGTCAAGGGGTTGGAGTACGCCCAAATCCCGATCACGCCCGAATCGACGATCGGGGACATCTTGGATTCCTTGCAGAAGTCGGGCGTGATAACGGCCGAGCAAAAGTTCATGATGACCAACATCGTGACCAAGGGCATCCTCTTCCATCCCAGCATTGCCAGCATGGGTGACAAGACCAAGAAGCTGGTCGATCTTGGCATCAAGCCTGGAATCGAGGTCCTGCTCACTCCGTTCGGCGTGCCCAAGCAGCCGGACGGCAGCGAACCCATAAAATACCAGGTCACGCTCATCTCGGTCGACCCGGCTCAATGGCAAGCCACGTCCCCGTCGCCTTCGCCGTGAAGCGAAACGTGATGCGTGCAATCCCCTCTTTTCTCGTTCGATTCGACCCAACGCGCCGTCGAAGCCGGATCCGAGTTTTTAAATGCACCGCGGGCGACATCTAACATCAGTATTGGCTCGTTCACGAAGGACGAGCTACAGACCAATTTCGAGGAACGGATCATGGATCGATTTCCCCTACTCTTCTCCCCATTGCATGTCGGCCCGATGACGATAGAAAACCGGATCGTCATGCCAGCCATGAACCTTTCATATGCTGACGATGGATTCATCAACGAGCAGATAGTGAACTTCTACAAGGCGCGTGCCGTCGGCGGTGCTGGATTGATCATCATTGGTGGCTGTTTCATCGACCGCGTCGGCATGGGTATCAAATTGATGATCGGCATCGACGATGACAAGTTTATCGACAAGCTCAAGTGGTTCACCAGCGAGATCCACGCGTGCTCCAAGACGAAGGTGGCTGCCCAGCTCTACCACGCGGGCCGGTATGCGTTCGAGGTGATAACCGGCGTCCAGCCGGTTTCCTCGTCGAGCAAGCTCAACGCCTTCAACAAGACCACATCCCGGGCGCTGAAAACGGAGGAGATCCCCGCCATCGTTCAGAAATTCGCGGACGCCGCAGCGAGGGCGAAGCGCGCCGGTTTCGATGCGGTCGAGATCCTGGGCTCTGCAGGATACTTGATCGACCAGTTCTTGTCCCCCTTCGTCAACGACCGGACGGACAAGTACGGGGGATCGTTCGAGAATCGCCTGCGATTTCCAAAAGAGGTCATCCGGGCCGTGCGGGATGCAGTCGGGGACAATGTCGCTGTGCTCATGCGGTATTCCGGCAGCGATCTCGTGAAGGGAAGCTTGACGCACGTGGAAAAGGCGGAAATTGCACCGCACCTCGCCGCTGAAGGCTTGGATGCGCTCAACGTGACTGGCGGCTGGCACGAGGCGAAGGTGCCGATGCTCACCATGAACGTCCCGCCTGGAACCTTTTCATTCTTCGCGCGGCAGATCAAGCGGAAGGTGCACATCCCCGTCTTCGCTAGCAACCGCATCAACGATCCCATCGTCGCGGAGCGGATATTGCAGGTGCATGACGCGGATGCCACTTGCATCGGTAGAGGCTTGATCGCCGATCCAGACTTCCCGCGCAAGGCAATGGAAGGTAAATTGCGTGAAATCCGAAAATGCATCGGATGCAATCAAGGGTGTTTCGATCCGGTCTTTAACATGGACGTGGTTAAGTGTTTGCGAAATCCCCAAGCGGGCGAGGAGGCCACGTACGATCTCGCGAAGGTCACGACCCCGCTACGCGTCGTGATCATTGGTGCTGGCGTCGCGGGTCTTGAATGCGCGCGGGTGGCTGCGATCCGCGGCCATCACGTGTCCATCTACGAGAAAAGGGACACGGTCGGTGGCCAAGCCTGGTACGCGGGGACCCCGCCGGGCCGGGAGGAGATCATCGGGATGATCGAGTGGTACAAGAACGAGCTCGCGCGGCTGGGCGTGCCCGTTTACCTCGGCCAGGAGATGAACGCCGAGTCCATCCTCGGGTTGAAGCCGGACGCGGTCATCCTCGCCACCGGTGCGAAACCGTCGAAACCCCCGATCAAGGGCATCGACTTGCCGATGGTTCACTATGCCTGGGATTTCCTGGATCCGACCAAGCGAATCTATCCAGGCGACACGTGCGTGATAATCGGGGGTGGCGCCACCGGAGTGGAAACAGCTCTCGCTCTGGCCGAATTTGGTGCATTGAGGCCGGACGTTGCGGGATTCCTCAATTATTTCGACATATTGAATGCCGAAGATGCGTGGAAGGCGACACGAACGCAGCGAAAGGTCATCGTCATCGAAATCCTCGGCAAGCTCGGCCAGAACTTCGGAAAATCGACGCGGTGGGTAATGCTCCAGGACTTGCAAAAACACGACATCCGCTCCATAGTGAACGCCAAGGTGACCCAGATCACGAGTCAAGCGGACGGAAAAGCAATGGTCTCATACATCGCCGGGGAAACAGCAGAAACCATAAAGGACGTCGATAGCATCTTCGTCGCAACCTCTATCCAATCGGAAAACGTCATGGAAAAGGGACTGAAGGAGGCAGGCGTGAAGGTGAAGCTCATCGGCGACGCGAAAAAGACCGATAACTTGATGCAAGCGATCCACTCCGGCTTCAAGGCCGCTGTGAAACTGTAGGCGGCCATAAAATCGCGGCATCATGATGAGGGTAGCCGCGGCGCATCCCACGTGTCGAAAAATCTCTTGTATTGTTTCTGGGACATGTTTCCCAGGATCTTGTCGATCACTGGATCGAACTCCCGGGAATCGATCGGTTGTTTGAGCATGTCCTCGATCTTTTCTTTGTATCGCTCGATAAACGCGTTAAGAATCCTTCGCAAGAGCGTGGTGGACATTTTCTTATTGAGATTGCGATCCTCAACGATGTATATGCTCAAGTCGCGTTCTTTCGAGCTTTTTTCCGTGGTGAACGTGGTCTTCATCACATGCATGTAGTGGTTCCCAATGTCGAGCTTGACCAGGTCGTTTCCGGTGCCGTCGGCGTCCATGCTCTTCCGTATCCTGAAGAACACGGCATAAAGCGATGCAGCAATGATGTCATCATCGTCGATGGCCCGGATGTCTTGAAACTTCCGCTTGTAGAGCGGGAAACCATCGCACGAGATGGCCATTTCGATTGCGGTCATGTTTACCACGTCAGATATGCAAGTAGGGATCCTTGATCTTGTAAATCTTGACGATCATGACGACCATGACGAGTAATTCGATGACGGTGAAGAGCCCGTGCATGATGATGATGTTGAAACCGAAACCAAGGATTCCGATCAAGAAACCGGCTATAATGACGAGCCCGATGGAATAGCACATGGAATAGGCGACGCGAGTCGGGATGTCTAGCCTTCTCTCGTGGCCTCGATCTCTCGCGGCGTGGTCTTTATTAAACGTTGACTTACGGATCAGCTTCGTGAAATCCAACTGCGTGGACGGGAAGGGATACCACAAGATGGTCAACGCAAAGCCGGGTAGGAAGAACAAGTCAATGCCGTGGAAGATGATGCGGAATGGCGCGAGCGCCACGTTTGTTTGGAATGCAATAATGGTAAGCCACGAGATCGCGTTGAACACGATGATGATGGACATCGCCTTGATGAGCGGTTCTGCCATGTACTGGAATAAGAACGACTTCAAGAACGGGAACCGGCCCAAGAGATCTTGGAACCATCGAGGCCAAGCGGGCTGGATCACTCGCTTGGTCTTTAACGCTCCTGACCTCTCCATATCGCGCAGCAAAGCCACGACATCCTTTGTCGAGGCATTCGTTCTTTTGTTGATGCCAATCACGAGTTGCTGCACGGTGCTCGGCTTTTCAGCACGCAATATCTCGTGCACGATGCCTTGTTCTAGTCGTTCAGCCATTGGAACATTCGCGCCTCGTGAATTAACGGCGAATCCGCCATGAGATGGAATCCAGCATTGCCGTTGATAATCCGCCTTCCCAAGAATTTAAGATTGCTAGATCAATCCCCCATGCATCCGCACGGGCGGCGTTTTTTAGTGGCCGTGGGTCTCCAAGACGTCGGGTGGCTAATCCCCTCGAATCCCCATGGCTTTTATACGCGAATTTTCTCATTGTGTATGGAGACATGAAGACCGCCGCGAACTCGAACGATGTTACCGTCGAGAAATTCGTCGAGATCGTGCCATCGCTCGCGCGATTCGTCAAGGGCTCGAGTTTCATATTGCCTCGCAAGAAAGACTCGTGCTACGTCGTGAAAGGGTTGTCGGTCTTTTTCTTGAAGCGCCGGTGCTTGGATTGTCTCCATTTTCGTCAGGCGAAAGGATGCGGGATAGGAGCCGATTGCAAGTCCATTTGCTTGATACCCGAGGAACACGGCACGAGAGGCTGGACGAACATCGATGACGCCGGTATCACGGGCACGCATTTGCTCGTGCTAGCCAAGATATTCACGCTCGTTCAAGAAGAATTGCCATCATTCATCACGTCACAAATCCCTGATGATTTTTTCGCCACCACGTGCAAGAAATTCATCAGGATCCAGCCGATCGTCTATCGCATGCTGCTTGACCTTGACAAGCAAGAGGAGGAGATCGAGGCCAAGTTCAAGGAGGGGAAATTGCCTGAAGAGCACAAGGAGAAGTTCATGGCCGAGATCCTCGCGGAGAAAACCGAGTTGCTGGATCGTCTTTCCCTTGTGATCTGAAGTGGCCGTTTAACTGATTCTTTATATATTCTAAAGCCTTTCTGTTTCAGTATTTTCAACGTTCGATGTCAAGACTGAAATGATACATGCCCGTGCAACGCCGTCTCGACCCATTTTAACGTAAACGTCTCGATTTTGGGTTAAATTTATATCCGTGTGATACCCATACATGTCTAAAACCCGTGATGTAAAGGCGGACGAATCATGGCTATCATGACAGAAAACAATTATTTCGAGAAACAAGGGCTTCAGCTCGTGGCAGATAAGGTGTTCAAGGTATGCGACGAAAATGGAACTCGTGTCGAGACGAAAGTCTTCTTTTCCGTGCCTTTTGACGAAATTCTCGCGCCATTTGTCGAGAAATTGGATGCACTGTACACGTGGGAGCCAGGCACGAGGGGGAATGAGCCATTCCCGCCAGTCGCCATGTTCAAGGCCGTGATTTTTGCAAAGTTGAACAAGAACATGTCGGATCGCGCGCTGGAGCGGGAATTGCGCCGCAATCCGCATGTCGCAGCTGCCCTTGGATTTGAAGACATACCGAGCCATTCAGCTATTTCAAGCGGGAACGGCTAACCGTGGAGTTATTGACCGAGGTCTTCAATGCTTTACGCGATCACCTCGCACGCGCTGGCTGGATCGATTTCGCAAGCGTGACTATCGATTCCGCACCCGTTGAAGCATTCGTGAACTTGGGAAAGGCAAACAAGGAGATCAAGTTGAACGATGCACTTGCTTGCTCGCTTATCGATGACCCCACATATCAAGCCCTCGCGGCAGGCGTGATATCGGCCATGGGTTACAAAAAAGGCGGTTCCGGAAACGTCACGAAGCGAATCACGAGCTTGAATCTCGTGATGCTGTATGAGCTTGGCGGATTCTTGTCACAAGCAAAAGTAATGAAATATTTAGAAAAGAACGAGCACGCGGCACTATTAAAAGCAGTCCAAGGTGGGGCCAAGGTGCCTTCCGAAGCTACGATGTCCAACTTCAAGAAACAACTAATGACGGCTCTTAAATCGCCTGCATTCGAAGCATTCCGATCATATATCTTGAAATTCCTCGTCGGGATAACAACGCCACAATATACATCGGTTGACTTGCTTTTCCCTG
>JAUQYZ010000070.1 GCA_030587475.1 Candidatus Sigynarchaeum calidifontis | reverse complement strand
GCAGCGCCTATAAACCGTCACGACGATGTAATTTTCCCCCTTCCCAACGACGTGGTGCGGTTTCGACCTGGCTTGCACCTTCATTTTTCGCCCGCACAACTCGCACGTCGGCGTGGGATTAAAATCGAGCTCGATCCGCTTTCCATGAAACCGTCTTTGGAATTTCTGCACCGCGCGAGACATGTACCCATATCCGCACGAGGAAATTTGAATGTTTCGCCCTTTTTGTCGCCGTCAGGTGCCTTTGTTAAGTTTTTTTTCGCTTCATTTTATCAATTTAACAGCCGAGATTCCCAAATAAGGTTGATTTACAAGAAATAAGGATCTGAAGAATCTGGCATCTGTTCGATACGCATGCTTGAGGAGTTCTTTTTGAATGTAGAGGACGGATCAGCTATCATTCCTAACGGAATGAAATATACGAAATCGTGAGAAGATCTGGTGAAAATCATGTCCTATATACCCAAATATATCCTTAAAAGAATGTTTTCCGAGGATTCCTTCAAGGCAGTTGCTGATGGACTCGAGATCACGATGTTGAACGTAATTTCGCCGCTCAGCGTCGACGAGGTGCCCGACGACGTGGAGAACTACCTCGATGTCACGGTCAACGGGGTCAAGATCAGCAACGAGGACAAGAAAAAGATCAAGATTATCACCTCGCAGAAGACCTTCACGCTCGCTAACGCGAAGGAATTCGCGGGCGTCGTGATCCCCGTCGGCGACAAGCTTAAAGTCTTCCTGCCCGGGAAGTTCGAGGTGGGCTCCGAGCCCGAGATCGGCATACTCATCAAAACTGAGCATCCCTTTGAGTTATCAGGAATCAAGAGGAAGGTCTGCTAGGCATATCCTGGTTTTCAAGGCACTAATATCCTTTTTTTCACTATCCACGCGAACAAATAGACTGATCAGCACATGAACATCATCATCGTCGGCGCGGGTGGGCATGCCAACTCGTGGAGAAGATATATCGATGCCCATCCTGGTTGGAAGCTCGTGGGCATCGTGGATACTGACACGGAGAAATTGGAACACGCGACGATTTGGGGCGTGCCGGAGGAATGCGCCTACCCGTCGATCGAGACCGCTGCCCGGTGGAGCGATGATGAGATCGACGCGGCCCTCGTCGCCACGCCGATCTACACGCATCACTTGCTCGCCACCCAGGCCATCGAGCAAGGCTGGCACGTGATCGTCGAAAAGAACATGGCGTCGACCATCGAGCAAGCCCAGGCCATGGTCAAGCTCGCCCGGGCGAACCCGGAGATCTGCACCGCAGTGGGAACTCAATATCGATTTCGCCCCCTCTGGTGGACCATCCACCAGATGGTGCACGAGGAGCAAACCATCGGGAAGCTATCATTCGTGCAAGCCAAGAGTATGGCCTTTTCTGGCACGATGCGGGAAGGCTGGCGGGCGTGGCTCGAGGACGTGTACTCGCAAGACATGATGTGCCACCATGTCGACGTCTTGCGCTACTCGACGGGCCTGGAGTTCGTCAAGGTCCAGGCCCAGGTCTTCAAGCCCGCCTGGTCCAAGTGGCTCGGCGCGTCGTCGGTCATCATGAATTTCGTCCTGGCGCCCCGCGGGCACGAGGTTAACAAGGACGAGTGGGTGCACGGCCAGTATCACGGCGACTGGCAAGGTACCGGCCTCAAGGTATATTGGGAGGATAATTTCGAGTACTACGGGCAGAAAGGCAGCCTGCGCATAGAGCCCCCGGCGGAGCGGCCGAAATCAGCATGGGAACCTGGGCCGCTGATGCCGCTCGCGGGCGAGCCGGCGGGCAGCAAGCTCGTGCTGTACCTTGACGACGACAACGGCACCAACAAGGAGACACGGGTCATCGAGAAGCGAACCGACGTCCAGCACCACCCGAAAGGGTACATCGACCAGATGTTCATGCTAGATGACTTGCACCAGTGTATAGAGAGCGGGGGCAAGCAGCAGCCAGCCACGTGCTTCGAGGAGGCGTACCGGTCGTTCCTGGTCACCCGGCTCGCGGTCGAGAGCTCCAGGACCGGCAGGACGTTGTGGGTCCCCCGTTACTGGCTCGATCCCGTCTCGGAGCCGTGATCACGCACGCGCGGGATGGAAAAGGGACGAGTTTTTATGCCCCATTCTTCGGTTTTTGAAAGAGCGCGCACGCCTTGCACACGACCCCTCCCTTGTAGGTCACCATGGCGAGCCGGGTCGTCTGCTCGCCGCAACCGGGGCACGCCACGATATCCTTCCCCTCGATGTCGGGTCTCATGACCTTCTTGAACGGTTTCTTGACGATTCCCTTGTCGATGTCGATGCTCCACAGAGCGTCCTGTATCTTCTTCGCGGGGATCTTTTCACACTTCCCCTGGTTCGCCCAAGCATCCAACGTGGGATTTTCCTTGATGTAATCATTGTTGATGATGAGTCTGAACTGGTCCTCATGGTTCTTGGCCACCTGAATTGCGAGTTTCCCCACGTCATAGACCCGGAAGTAGACGTGATAGCCACCATGCTCGAGCAAGTACCGGCACACCACTTGCAATCCATCGGGAACGCACCTCGTCGTCTCCGACGTGAGCATCACGACGTCGTCCTTGGTCGGTCGAATTTCTTTCAACGCCCGCTGGGCGAGCTTGAACCCGACGATGAGGCCAGGCGCGAGGTGGCCGTGCATGTTGACCGCATCGTCGATTATTTCCTTGGGAAGGTTCTTGATGAGATCGTCTATCATTGCTATCCACGGGGAATCGATTTTCTTCAATGATTAATTGCTTGCCAAGCGTTATAGATTTTGCTCACCATGACCGCGTTCACGTTCGAGATCATCGGCCACAGGGGCTGCGAGGGCCTCGCCCCCGAGAACTCGCTCGCGGCGATGCGGAAGGCCATCGAGCTCGGCATCGACCGGGTCGAGTTCGACATCAATGAAGCCAAGGATGGCAGCCTCGTCGTTATTCACGACAAGGACATCAAGACCGGGCTGAGATCGATCCCGGTAAAGCAGCTCGATCGACAAGCCATCGCCAGGGCCAAGAAGGTCTCCCTCGACGAGGTGCCATTGCTGGACGAGGTCCTGGAAACGTGCAAGGGCAAGATCAAGATCCAGGCCGAGCTCAAGGCGGACGGCATCGAGGCACGCGTCGCAAAGGCACTGGAACGATCGGGTTTCCCCGTTGCAGACGTGAGCGTCTCGAGTTTCGACATCAACCGGCTCGTTCGGCTGCACGAGATCTCCAGTCTCCTTGAACCGATCCAGCTCGTGTATTTGATCGACAAGGGCAAGGACGTGATTGCCGCCCTGGCTGATATAGAACGAGCTGGCATCGGGTCACTCTCGATATACGCGTCCCGCGCCACTCCCGGGCTGGTTCGCCTCGCCCACGATCACGGCGTGCGTGCAATCGCGTGGGGCGTCGGGGAGAAGGGAAAGCCCCGCCATAAAATAAATAGCGCGTATCAATCATTGCTAGACAAGGGCGTCGACGGATTCACATGCGCCTATCCAGACATGTTGATGGAAATGGTCCGGGCAGCCCGCTCGGCAGCATAAGCAAGAGCCAGAGGTTGGCAGCGATGGCAAAATACGTGTTTCAAAAGGAGCAGATGCCGCACTATTCCCAGGTAGCGAACGCGTGCGGCATCACGGCCGCCTTAATGGCCATCCAGCCAAATATCGACGTGCAAGCGCAGCGGCTGCTCGAGAAGACCGCCTCCAAGGCCCGGATCATGTACGGGGACCTCGATGGCCTGCTCGAGCCCGTGAATTCCCGCCACCAGGTCGCTGCAGCTTACTTGCTGCTGAAATGCGCCTTCTCTCCCAAGGTGCACGAGCTCATAGGGAGTTACGATCCCGAAAACTACGAGTTCATCCAGGGCATCCTAGAGTACGAGATCCGGAACCGGATGTCGGGCAGGTCCGAGAAGTACGGCAAGTCGCTCGACAAGATGGTCAACGTCTACTTGAAGAAAGGCGAGAAATGGGACATGGACAAGGTGTTCCTCTATGAATACACCACGCGCATCAAGACCGACGTGGAACTCAAGTTGCTCATGGCCCTTTTCGGGTACAAGTTCGTTCGGTTCCCGTACTCCGCTGACGGGACGGGCAGCGTCAACTTCGACACGATCGAGCAGATAATCTCTTCGAACGTGATCAAGGACGACCAGCTCAACAGCTACGACGAGATTTTCGAGTTCATGATAACGTTCGTCGAAGTCAATTTCGACAAGAGCGTCACGATCATCAATACAGGTGCGCATTGGGTCACCGCGCAACAGCTCATCCTTCAAGACGAAAAGCGCATCCCGGAGCTGTTTTATCTCGATCCGACGAGCTCGCCAAAGCCGATCCGGCTGAACGACTGGAAACGAAACATCTGGTTCTATTTCTTCCAGCCAGATGAACAGCTTCGTGACCGCATAAAGCCCATCGTCGAGAAGGTGCTTGACTTGAAATATTGATGGTTCCGTGTTCTTGGATCCAACCATGATACCACGTGACATGCAATGCCTGCCCGCAAGTACCGCACGATCTCGCTCGCGTCGATCGACCGGATCTTCTTGAAGGCGCAACTGACGCCTCCTGACATCGGGGCGGCCGAGGAGCTTGGCCACCTGCTCGAGAACGTGGCTATCGAGGTGCTCGAAACGGCGACCACATTGACCAAGTACGCGGGTCGCAAGACGATCAACGACGCGGACATCAAGCTTGCCTACGACCAATGGAAGCAAAAAAAGGCGATCAAGCTACCCCCGTGAACGAACATGACCGCGTCCGACCCGCAAGCAGGATCCGTGGCTGCCCGGATCGAATCTTTCGTGCGGAGGCTATCTTTCCCGCGTTACCTGGGCACCGCGAACGAGGCACGCGCGAGGCAAGTCATCAAGGACCAATGCACGGCCCTCGAATTGCGCTATGATCTCGACCCGTTCAAGGCATCGGATTTTTTCATGAAATACATCAACACGATCCCCTATTTCATCACGGGCTTGTATGTCCTCGTGTTCACCATCGTGATGATGGTCGCGCCGAGTCCTGCCATCGTGTTAAGCATGGCCGTGATCTTGCTCGTGCTGGTCTTCAGCTCCGAGGCAATCTTGCACGCCGTGAAGTATCCCGCCATGTATTGCCGGTTCGCACGCGTCGTGAACACGGAGAACATCCTGATCGAGAAAAAAGCCCCCGGTAGCGGTACGCTGAAACAAGATCTCTTCTTCCTCGCCCACTCGGATAGCAAGACCGAGAAGCCTGATCCGCGATTCTGGTTCGTGCTAGAGTATATGGCCATCAGTTTCGGTTCCTGGGCACTGGCCGCGCATACCATCGTGTACGGCGTGCTTTGCTTGCTATCCAACGGGGCGCTCCCACACGCACCGGAATGGTTCTTCTACGGCGTCATCCTCGCGGTAATCGACATGCTCCGGATCTCCACTGCATATTACGAAGGTGATTCCCCGGGCGCAAGTGACGACGCCATCGGCGTCGCGATAGTGCTTGAACTCATGAAGCGCCTCTCCACCGAATCGTTCCAGCACGTGAACGTGACCAGCGTCATCACGGGCGCGGAGGAAATCGGCGAGGCCGGGGCGTACCAGTTCATCAAGAAGCGCGCCGGGGCGCTCGATAAGAGGACATCCCATTTCGTCACGATCGACGGCATGTGCAAGAACCACGTCCGGTACTTCACGACGGCCGGTTACGCGTTCAAGCGGTTTTCACCGATCGTCCGCCGCGCCGTGGAAGGTCTCATCGCGAAAAAAGGAGACAGCATCAAGGACATCTCATTTTCAAAAAGCTGGATGCCGCCTCCCGTGAACACGGATCATTCCGCCGTCTTCAAGCTCGGGTACAAGGCGTTCGTGATGGAGTCCAACGTCGGCGTGACCCACACGGCGAGGGACACCCCTGATATCATCGACTACGCGTTCGCCGCGCGGTTCGTGGAATTCCTGGTCGCCCTCGTCCGGGAGATCGACGCCCTCGCGGGACAAGACGCTTGAAATAATCTGCCCGCTTGTCTGCAAGTGATACCATGATCTTGCTGGAAGCCGTGCGCGTGCGGGAGTTGCCTTCCCAAGAAGGTTTCCCGTTCGACGTCCCCGTGATCAAGCAGCTCGGCGAGCTGCGGTTCGAGACACCCGTTACCGTGTTCATCGGCGAGAACGGGACGGGCAAATCGACGCTGCTCGAAGGCATCGCTGCCGCGGTTCACGCTATCACGATAGGCGGCGACAGCATCGACCAGGACGAGACCCTCGCCCACGCCCGGCGGCTCGCGTCCCGGATGGTGCTATCTTGGAAGGCGAAGACCCAGCGAGGCTTTTTCCTTCGAGCAGAAGATTTCTTCAATTTCACGAAGGAGCTGGCCAAGACACGAAAGCAGATGGAATCGGAGATCGAGCGGGTGAAGGTAGAATACAAGGACCATTCCCCGCTCGCCCAGGGCCTCGCGAGGGCGCCCTTCGCGAGGTCCATCGGCGATATGGAGGCACGATACGGCAAGGATCCCGATGCAAGGTCACACGGGGAGGCCTTCTTGCAGATCTTCAAGGCCCGGTTCGTGCCCGACGGCCTCTACATCCTCGACGAGCCTGAAGCCCCGCTGTCGCCCGTGCGCCAGCTGGCGCTGATTGCGATGATGAAGGGCATGGTGGATCAAGGCTGCCAGTTCCTCGTTTCCACGCATTCGCCCATGTTGATGGCGTACCCGGGCGCAACTATCATGAGCATAGATGACATACCGATGAAAAAAGTAGCGTTCGACGACATCGAACACGTGAAAATCATGCGCTTGTTCTTGAACGACCCGGACAACTTCTTGAGCCGATTGTAAGACGTCAGCGCGACCATGTATTATGGCAAGGTGTACCCCTCGCCGTTACGGACGATCATGCCCGCTCCGAGCAAGTAGCGCAAGTGCTCGTCGACCATGATCGACTCTGCGAGGCGGAGGTAGTCGCCGAACTTGTCGTAATTGCGGTACACGAGGTTATGCCCGTAGATATCGACTGCAAGCAATGGCGACCGTTCCCGCAGCATGGCCAGGATCTTCTCGTTCCGTTCCTCTATTTTTTTCAAGAAGTAGTTAAGCCCGTCCTTGATCGCCTTGCCCTCCTTGATACCCTCGTGGCTCGATGCGGCGATGTCGATGTCAAGCCCCAGCACCTTCCGTATGGAGTGGATGAAGTCTGCAAGGCTGGAATCGCAGCAGCCGTACCATGGCCCGAAGCGAGACAGGTCGATATCCGAGAGAAACGCGATCTTGCGAACTGGCTCGTAAAAACAGCAGTGGCCGGCCGAATGACCGGGCGTGTGAATTACCTGCAAGGTCGCGTCGCCTTCCTGGAATGACCCCGTCGCGAGCGGCTCGACATCCTGAAGGAATTCCACGCCTACAGACTCCATGAACGAGATGAACTGCTGCTCGATGGGTTTTCCAACTACACCATAAGCCCGCAAGTAAGCGTCCTTGTCCGCGAGCGGGGGGATGTCAGCGGGATGGCATGACACCTTCGTGCACCTGGTGGCCTTCAAGCTCGCGGTGTGATCCTCGTGCCAGTGGGAGAGCAAGACCCGCGTGATAGAGAAATCCTTCCGAAGCTTCCTGGCAATCCTGGAACCCATGCCGGCATCGATCAAGATTGCGGTATTACTTTCCTTACTGGTCCTGATGAGCATCGAGTTGGAATAGGGATATTTCGCGTCATTATCTCCCGGAACGTGTAATATCTCGGGCCAGGAGCTGGCGATCACTTTCCAGGATTCATTCATCGTGGTTCACCGCGGTTACAAGAAACAGCTTCCCATCGAGGTGCCGTCGCTGTCTAGGATGTATGCATCGGTTGAATGCTTTTCTCCCGATAGTTTCCTCGCAAGGCGGATCTCATCGTCGTCAATAGGCTGCTCGCGCAGCCTGGCGTTGAATTCCCTTTCGAGACCGGCTCGGAGCGCGATCTTGAGCTGTTCCATTGATATATTGAACAAATGCTCCTTGATCGTCGTGAATTTTGCTGAAAATATTGCTAAGGTCTCTGGATCCGTCTTCTTTTTCATGACCCGAAGCATGGTTCCCAGGTCATAATCGATCGTGATGGTCGAATGCATGAAGGTGATGTTGGCGGTCACGAGCATCGCCTGGCCGGCGATCTTGCGCCCTTGCAGCGTGATGTCCGAGTTCGCCTGGTACTCGACCGGCAACCCGAGCTGTCTCAGCGCGGCGACGATGGGACGCGACAAGGCAGCATACCGCCCGCCGAGCTTGGCGGGAAAGTCGGGCGTGTTCTTGAACAGGATGGAGATGCCGAGCTGCGAGTCGACGCGGGGAACGCCCATGATGATCGAGCCGCCGCCCGTGATGCGCCTGCCGAGCTGGAGACCGCTCGACCGGATGAATGGCAAGTCGATCTCGCGGATGTCCTGGTTGCAGCCGATGACGACCGAAGGGGGCGAAAACTGGTAGAAACGAACCGCGTTCGCTCTTCCTTCCCCCGCCTCCATGCGATCGAGCAGCGCCTCGTCGATGGCGAGCCCGAGCTGGACCGGATATGCTCCATCGTCGATCAAGCGCCATTCGCTCGCCGGGAAACTGAACGCGTCTTGATGCCCCGCCACCGTCACGCCTCCCTCATGTGCTTCGTCACGAGCGAGCAGCAATCGCCGTGAAAGATAGGCTCGAGCCCCAGCTCCCGGGCAAGGGCGACCGTTTCATCCACGGGATATGCAATTCCGTTGGCACCGCACTCGACAGCAAACCGCTCGACTCGTTCCTTGAAATCCCCTTGTGGTTTCGCGCAGCCGAGCTGAATCGGGATGTCGGGATTGAGGACGCGCGCCGCGAGGATCACTCGCTCGACCTGGTCGATGTCCGGCACGATGCCCGACATTGGCGTGCCCGGGAACGCCATCAAGATCACGAGGACGAGCACGTCAGGCTTTAATTGGCCGAGCGTCGAGAGTGCATCCATTTCGCCCTTTATCTCGCCCCAATCGAGGCCGATGATCACGTGGGGCATGACCGGGATGCCCACGTCCTTGCACGTGGTGACCATGCGCGCGTAGTCCGCGGGGGCCTTGTCCAGGTGGCATACAGACTTGATCGTCTCGGCCGATCCTGGGAAGTCGAACATGACCCCGTCGATGCCCGCGCCCCGCAAGGCGAGTATTTCATCGTCCTCCATGAAGCCAGAATGAATGGTGATATCGATGCTATGACGTTCCTTGGCATGCTTCAGCGCGTCGACGTGCGGGAGGATCGGCACCTTGCCATCCTTGCCCGAGCCCCCGCTGACGAGGACACCCCTGGCGCCACTCTTGATCGTGGCCTGCAGGACTTCCTCGAAGTTGGTGGCATTTGCGTGCCGCATGGCCTGCAGCAAGTGCCCCCTGCAGTGATCGCACTGTAGCATGCACGTCGTGCCCGTGATCGAGATGCTCTCGAATACCCCCTCACCCGGCGCGAACGAATCGGTCTCGTATGGGACGTTCTTGAAGCCCGGCGCGTGGCAATGCAAGACACGACCGAACTTGTCAAGCCTGGCCTTGAACATCTGTTTTTTCAAGTCCGCCACTTGCCGTGTGGTCAAAGACATGATGCCGCGCGGCTCGTGTCGGAGCTTCTCTATCTCGATGCTGGCCATCGGTCATGTCACGGGGAATCGTCGAGCAAGAAATCGTCGGCCACGTCGAGCGGCCGGATCCACGAAGCGTCGTCGTAGTCGCGCAGCTGCTGCCTGATCGAGGCCAGGTCGCGGGCGTCTGGAGGGAATGGGAAGTTGCGCAGCTCGCCCTTCGCAGCCTGGAAGGGCGTGCAGTTCGAATATGGCCTGTTACACGTTATGAAACCGTCCTCGTCCTTGCAACCTTGGGTGAGGAACGCGTTACCATCTGAGATCAACTTGTCGAGCCGTTCTGGCGGCGCGCCGAAGTCAATGATTTGTCCGCGGTCGTTGAAAGACATGCCGTCCATCGTCGCGATCCCCTGGTGGATGGCCTCCCTGGCAAGCTGCACGCGCCTGTACTTCCCGATCCCCGGCTGCGGATCCCGCTCCATAGCCGACCCCGGCTCGGGGAAAAAAGAAAAAAGGTGCGTGTCGGAGCCGAGCTCGTGCACCCATTGCATGATAGCGACTGCCTCCCGCTCGGTCTCGCCGATACCGATCATCAAGTGTACGCCCGTGTTACTGGCGCCGAACACGTCGATCGCCTCCCTCAAAGTGTCCCAGTACTTGTTCCACGAGTGAGGCCCGCGCACGCCTTTTCCCCGCCGCGCGTCGAACAAGGGCTCCGTCGCGGCGTCGATGGCGATGCCCACCTTGTCAACGCCGAGCCCGTGCAATTCATGGATCCACGTCTCATCGATGATCGTGGGCGCGATCAAGACGGAGATCTTTTTCTCGATGGGGGCCAGCCTGCGCACGACCTCGAGCGTGTCTTCCCTCGCGCGTGGGTGGGTCACCATCGAGACGCACGCCCGCATGATGCATCTCGCGTTGGCTGATTGCAAGGCGTCCACGAGCGTTTGGGTCGGGTAGACGGGCCAGCGGACGCGGATGAAGCTCTTTCCTCGGGGGGAACCATCGACCCTCCGCTCCCGGCCCAGGCCGCAGAACGCGCAATTCGCCTTGCAGCCGTCCGCGTAAGTCAGCAACAAGTTGAGACAATGCAACTTGGCATCACGGTAGAACGTGCCCTTCTCGAGGCCGAGTGCCAAGGCCCCGGCGGTGCTCGTCTGCAGGTAATCGGGGCTCTCCATGGGCGGATCATGTTCCTAGTCCTTTGGTTTGATCCGGCGCCCGGCGTGATTTAAGCATTCGCCATCGCTCGGAACTCAAGGTGCTTTATGAGCCCGGGCAACTCTGAACGGATCAGAAAAATAAAGAAATACTGGACTTTCAAAGATATCCCTTATATGCTTTCCCAACAAAGGCTTTTACCGAATCAACAAGGCGTATCCCTACGTGTCTCAACTACAAGGTTGATAATTCTTTGCCATCATAAATATTCGCCCCCGCCCCAGATACACCATTGTATGCCCGTATAGTAATGAATTTATTTTACACTACGATAAATTCGAGCCGAGTATGGTTTCAAATCTGATGATGTTAGCGCAATGGGCTAGAGGAAGAAATTCACGTCCGTCAAGGAACTTCCGCGTTTATTTCAGTCCCGTTTTCAAATAATGCCTCCGTTTCCACGATCTATAAAACAAGTAAAAAATATTGCATGCACATCTAAAACTAGTGATTGACTTGAAAGAACGGTTTTATCAAGGGATATATAAAACATAACTTTGAAAGTCCAGGGAAAGGAAAAGGATCATGGGAATTCGGATTGACTTCACTCGATTGGTCCATGTGCTCGCTATTCCTCTCGTTGTATGCAATTTCCTCATCATGTTCGTGGGCACGTGGTCGCTGCTCGATGCAAGCGCATCGACGTTTGATTCATTTCTTGACGTGCTTATCTTGACTACCATTGCATTCGATCTATTTTTTGCGGCGTTGGGGCAAGTGTTTTTGAATCATCGAAAGAATAAACAAGCCTCGCGGATCCAGTGGTGGTTCTCCGCGTATCTTGTCGGCATCGGGCTCATGATCCTCGGGAACACGCTTGTCACGCTGATGAATACTCTCGGTTTTTCTCCGGGTTCGACTCCACATAGCTTATGCCTCGCCATCGCGTTGATACTGAACGTTCTTGTTCATCTCTTCCCTACCATCGCGTGTTTCAAGCTTTTCAATATCACCATGCACGGCCGAAACGAGACGAAGGTTGATGACGAGGTCGTCTTATCTCGGGAGCCCATTCGTTGGGATCCATCTTGGGAATTCAAGCCAAGCTTCAAGAAGCTCCTCAAGACGATCGGGGTGGCTTGCATCTTGTTCATGTTCGTGCTCTCGATCCTGGCGCCCGTGATATTCATACCGGGAGGCAAGGATTGGCCGTCGTTCATAGCAGGGGACCTGGCAACGCTGTTGCTCTTCGCCATCGTCCCGTGTACGCTGATGCTCGTCCGTCACGTGCCCCGCGATCGAGGGCGGAAAAACAAAGGCATCGTTGCTGCCATCATATCCGCTGGTTGCATCCTCGCGGTTGCCAATGCCCTCCCCATCGTGCAGATCAGCGCTACCACCAGCTCGCTCGACGCGCAATTTGCCTCGATCTACGGGGCTGGCTGGCAAGCGATCGTCCCAACCAGCCCTTATCATTCATTTCGCAGCGCACCAGTCTTGATCAAGGATTTCCTCTACACGATTCCACTAGAACCCGTGGCGCAGCAGATCGACGTCACCTATATGATAGACAAGGGAAAAGCGCTGCGATTCGACTGGTATGCCCCGGAAGGCATCTCCGAAACATCGAGCTTGCTCCCCCTTGTCGTCGCCATCCACGGCGGTAGCTGGAAGTTATACGACAAGGGGGTCTACAACATCTTGCCGACCCAGAAATACATCGCCAGCCTCGGATATGTCGTCGTCGACGTGCAATACGGGCTGTACGACGAGGAAGATCCCGCTCCCTTCACGCTGAAAGACATAGTAATGGAGATCGCGACCCTAACGCGATTTCTTGCCGCGAACACGGCTATGTTCCATGCAAATGTATCGAAAACGATATTCCTCGGACGGAGTGCCGGGGCACATCTCGCCCTCGTTTGTGGCCTTGGCCATGACAATTCCTACTTCGCAAGAAACTACTCGGTTGGCTTCGACTGCATCGGCATCGTCCCCTTCTACCCGCCGGCGAATATTTCGCGCATATTCGACAACTCAAGCACGGCATTCTTCGGGGTTCCCTATTCGCAGTTTCCCTATTTCAACCCGGTCGATCTCGTGACGATCACGAGCCCGCCCATCCTTTGCTTTCAAGGGCTCGCGGACACGCTCGTGCCGCCCGTGCATTCGCGGGACTTGAAAGCGGCCATGGACATCTCTGGCCGGGACTGCATCCTTGGCGAGTTTCCCTACGCGGGCCATGCCTTTGATATCTTCTACAACTACCCGTATAACCAGGTCTGCATCTATTACCTGGAGCGGTTCCTCGCGCTTCGTACTGCATAAAACAGCATTTGAAAATCAAGAACTTGAAAACTTCTACAACCAGATCTGCATCTATTACATTGAGCGGTTCCTGACCTTGACGGACGATAGCGCGTGGTTATTGCATGGCATCGGTCGTGCCGTACTGGCTGATGTAGCTGCTGTAGACCAGCGTGTCGACCATGTAGTACACGATCGCATTGTCAAGCGCCTATATCCTCGTCAAGGGCGACAGGAAATCGATCCTGATCACGCGAGCGAGAAACCTATTCCCAGAAGGGATAATCGCCAGGGAAGCGCAGCTCGACCAGCTCGTTATTTACGTGCTTGACTGCCCCTAGTTCAAGCGAGAAAACCAGGACCTGCTCGATCTCAAGACTACCGGACGCGATCCGCGCCATCTTGAGCGTGCTTTGGAACGAGATCAAGGAGGGCCATCACACGTAAGGAGGATAAAGCTCGGATTGGACACCATTGCACTTCTCCGAACCGTTCTAGTTCACCCGTGGTCTTATTGACAGCGGTCTATTTATAATGACATCGGGATTGTACCTCCGCTGATGGATTTTTGCATTTAACTAGGAACTCTCTGACCACGGCGATTTTATCCTTGAAATGTTCGTAGTACGTG
>JAUQYZ010000255.1 GCA_030587475.1 Candidatus Sigynarchaeum calidifontis | reverse complement strand
ACGGGCTTCTTTGACCAGTACGGCGTCACCGACGCGTTCGACAAGCTCAACGACACGGTTAACGGCCCGGGCTCGACCACGCCGTTCACGATCTGGACCGACGAATGGACGCCGCGGCGTCCCATCGCCGAGGATGCGGCGCTTAACTTCGAACACTTCGGTTACATGTGGGTCGGCGCCGTCGCGATCGCGGCTAGCTTGGCCGTGGCCGTGATCAACTTCTTGATCGACCACGACGTGAAGGCCATCGAACGGGATCGCGGGGAACCGTGAGGATCGCCCCGTTTTTTCGATTTGTCCTTTTTTTTAAGGTTGAGATGGTAGCGTAACGTTGGAGCAATACAAGTCGCGAAGCGATGGCAATGGGATTCAAGGATTTCGTGTCGCGGTTGAAAGACGTCCCCGCGTTCCTGTTCAAGCCGGGCGGCCCGCGGAAGCTGACCGAGACGGAGCTGGCCCGGATGGAGGCCGAGGCGCGGCGGTATTTCAAGGACGCGATCACGCGCATCGGGAACAAGCAATGGCCACAAGCGGCCGACGACATCGACAAGGCGCGAAAGATCTGCATCGAAATGGACTGGCAAGAAGGCATTGCCCATGCGGATTACCTGCTAGACCAGGCCCTCGCCAAGAAGGCGAGCGACGAGCGTGGCAAGAAGGCGCGCGCCGCGCGCGCCTCGGAGAGTGATCATGTCGAGAAGTTGCGCAAGATCATCAAGGCCACCGACCGGATCAAGGTCGCGAGGCTGGCCGACGCGCTCGGGATCGACGAGAAGGTAGCTTGGCGACGAGTCTTCGACTGGGCCGAGCAGTTCGGCTTCAAGGTGGACGGGAACGCGATCGTGTTCGGTTCCGGCGACACGGCCAGGTTCGTGGACGACCTGGACAAGGAATTCGCCGAGTGGCACTCCGACAAGATATGACCCGTCCCCACCACGAGACCACGGTTGCCCGCGGGAATGTCCATCTGCCATGCCTCGACGCGTGGAACGCGTGGTTGGCTGGGGAATGCCTCGGTCATGCGATCCATTGCAGAGATAGACGTCGCCGTGGCGAAGTCTTTATCTATTTCGGCACATTACTATTAAATATCGACCGTACCCGTACATGCGTCGATGGCACGCGGGCTATACCCGCGCGATCCTATCCCCCGTGCGATCAATAGAAGTCGCTGGAGGCATCCGTGCGCTCTCCCTTGGCGACCCGCGGGACACAAAAAAAGACCTTTATGACAGGGACCATTTCAAGACCAGTATTGCCCGCCATGGCGATCAAGGGTTCATCGGGCTCGCGTGGCGGGGGAAAGCCTGGCAAGAAAGCAAAGGAATACCACGTGTTTTACCAGCTGCCCTTGTACTATGACATCGTCTTCGGAAGCGACGTGCAAGCGGAAGTCGATTTCTACCAGCGCTGCTTCGAGCAATTCGCGGCGGGCAAGGTGAAGCGTGTCCTCGAGCCAGCATGCGGATCCGGGCATTACATGGTGCTGCTGGGGAAGGCGGGGTACCAGGTGACCGGTTACGACCTGAGCCCGTCGATGGTGGCATACACGCGGGCACGGATCAAGAAGGCGCGGCTGTCCAAGCGCGTGCGCGTGGTCAAAGGGGACATGCGGGACATCACGTTCGAGGAGAAGTTCGACGTCGCCATCAACCAGATCAACAGCCTGGCCTACTTGAAGGCCGACGAAGATATCATCAGCCACTTCAAGGTGACCGCGGATGCTCTCGTCGATGAGGGCTTGTACATCGTCGAACTCACGATCAAGTGCAACGATTTTCATAAAGAACATAAATCCGACGAGACATGGACGGTCGAGCGCGACGGCGTGAAGGTGACCGCCACGTGGAAGCCCTTGCGGTACGATCTCGAGCGGAAGCTGCGCATCGTGGAACTCACGATGCACGTCGACGACCACGGGACATGCTCCGACTTCGCCGAGACGCACGAACTGCGGCTGTGGACGCACGAGGACATCAAGCGGCTCACGGACGCGGGCGGATTCGACATCATCGCGACGTTCGACGGTTATTTCAACCCGATCCCCGCTGGAACATGCATCACGGGCGACGAGCACGAGTTTCCCTACTTCATCCTCAAGAAGCGATGAATCCGGTTAAAGGATGCAAAAGCAAAGGGCTTTTTTTTTCAGGAAAATCGGGAGATGGTGGCCGTGAATCGTTCTTTCCTGGTCGAAAAAAATATTGGCGAGCCGGAGTAGTATCATTTCGTCCTATTGCCGCCCTTTACTCGCTTCTTGACGATTTCATCGACGGTCGGATTGCCAAGCCATGTTTTTCTATCCTTTGTATAATCTCCTCGCCCCTCGCTCATCTGTTGGATGAACCGAATCGTGTCGATGGGGCCGAGAGCATCTACTAAGGCTTTGTATCCTCTCTGACGCAATTCTTGTGGATTCGCTATCATCTAGATCACCTCATTTACCCAAGCTAATGGATTGATTACCCGCATTTTCGGTTTCGGCACAATCTCTTCATATTTTTTCAAGAGCTCGTCATCCGTGGAAAAAAAAACATCTACTGCGCCTTCCTCGGCGCAGGCAAGATGTAATGTATCATAGCCGTAAATTCCCGACTGCTCAAAATACAGTGCTCGCTTCTGGATCTTATCATTAATTAAAACGTGCTCGCTTGCAAAATTTACCCACGAGAGAACTTTCTCCTTGCGATCAAGATCAGGTGTTTGAGAGATTTCGATATCTATTGTATCGCTGGAGACCAGCACGCAATCTCCGGAAGTGACTTTCTTTAAAATCGTGATCACGGCCTCTGATTCCATTCGGATTCGATCCTGGGTTAAATCATCGAATGGACGGTTCAAACAACATACGTCCAAGTAGATACGAATCTTTGACTTCGTATTCATCGTGTAAATGGTGCTTACATTCCCATTTATCATTTTCTACATGCCATTCGGGAGCCGCATTGTGTATCGCGATGACTTTCTGCTGGCATTCCACGAAGTCCTCCCCCTCCGAGTCGAGCAGCTGCGCCAGCGCCGCCGCCCCGTCCTTCTTACCTATGCCGATCTTGTCGAGCGACTCGTAGACGGGGGTAAAATGCCGAAAACGATGGTGATGTTGATATCGGAATTTCCTTGGCAGGGAATGCCGCGCGAGCGTCGACGATCGACGATCACGATCTTTCCCCTTGTCCAGATTTGAACGGAGATATTAAAGGGGTGGGATCTGACTCATAATGTGATGATACCAGATTTCATTGAATTAGATAAGCGAGAGGTCGACGCATTAGCGGCCCTGGAAATAGCAATCGGCAAACCCATCCCTTGGATTGATGATACGATCCTTCCAGATTGTGACATCGGTTATATCACGTCCGAACCGGAATTTTCGACGAAAATCATCGGTCTCGCGCTATGGGGGGCAGATATGACAAGCATTCCCCGTGCAATAGGCAACCTTGTCAATCTCAAACAGTTATACCTGGGAGCAAATCAACTGCAGACATTACCCGACGAGATTGGGCGACTTCGGAAACTTGAAAATCTTAATCTATGCAATAATTGCCTCATTTCACTTCCTGAAGCCATGCGCTCAATGCAAAGGCTCAAGTATCTATCCTTATACAACAACAAATTAACGACCTTCCCCGAAGTAATATGTACCTTACAAAGACTCGAAGGTCTGAATATCGATGACAATAAGATCGATGCTTTACCCCTCTCATTCGGAAAATTAACGAGGTTGAAATATCTCGACTGTCGAAACAATAATCTCATAGATCTTCCTCGTACTATCGGAGAAAACGTCTCCTTGGAGAATATAACCTTTCAAAGAAATTCAATCTCCAGCATTAACGATGGATTGCTAAAATGTAGAAAATTAACAGATCTGGATCTCTCTTTCAACAGTCTTAGCGCGCTACCAAGCTGGTTTGGGGACACGATTTCCTTAACTAAACTAGATATCAGCTATAATCAGTTGTCATACTTACCAGAATCAATCGGAAGGCTATCTAACCTTAGAGGATTGAATGTCTGCAACAATAAAATAGAGAGATTACCGGAATCCGTTGGAGATCTAAAATCCCTCGCTGTATTAAACATCAGCAACAATCAATTTTCTACTCTCCCACCTACAATCCGCCAATGCAAACAATTGATCGAGATACATCTATTAAATAATCGTTTTACGACCATTCCTCCAGAATTAAAGGAGATGAAGTCACTCCAAGTAATAGAGATCGAACCCTCGGCGAGGCAAGTGCGAGGGAAAAGAATTATAGTCAGTGTCAGACTAAAGTGAAGTTAGACCCTACTTCTTAAAAATAAAACGGTTTTGTGGAACCAATTCTTACTCGATTCTTAAGTTTACAAGATAATTACAATTATCACTCAATTTTAATTTTTTTCGCCCAAGACGGACGCATGCAATTCCGACACTATTTTTTACTCTATAATTCATGATCATTGGTCGCGATCGTCAGAAATGCACGAGAGAAAAGTGATCATTTCCACGATATTGAATTACACATCATCAGATTAATGTCCCTACCATCATCATTTAGTTGATACTGCATTCTAAATTCACGCTACCGAAAAATATATATGTCTGTCCCTACCTATTATTATTCATGACATACATTAATCGTGTCATGAAGAAGGGGATTCCCTACTTGTACCTCGTAAAAGACGCCCGA
>JAUQYZ010000251.1 GCA_030587475.1 Candidatus Sigynarchaeum calidifontis | reverse complement strand
CGTCCTGGTGCTCGGCATGATGCTGCACAACTGGTGGCGGGTCGCGCGAGTGAGACAGGTCGTGGCGTGGTTGCATGCCCGTGGCAGGCCGGTCATGCTGTGGAAAGACGTGCGGCCATGGATCAGGATTCCCGTCGAGCGTGGCATCTCGGGACTCGTCGACGCCGTGACCTTCACGACCCGGGTCTTAACCGAGGGAATTATGTCGATTATGAAAAAAACAATAAAAGGTGCAAAATGATGGTCACTTAGTGATTCTTGAATCCTTTGACCTTCTGTACATTATACAAGGGATCACAGCGCAAGGCTTCGATGGTATAAACAGTTATGACCGATGGTGTTTGGTAGGAGTTGCCCGTGACGCTCGACTGGATCGACGCGGCGGCGATCTGGCTGCCGGAGAACAAGCATCGGCTCGATCACTTGCTCCGTGACCCTATCGAGAGCAGCCCGGCGTTCACGCACGCGATGCTCGGTTTTCCGCTGAATAAATTCGTGTTTTGGGAACATTCGAATCCCAAGCAGGTTCGCGGATGGGCTTTCTCTTTCGGGTCGTTGGAGTCGCACACGTGGAACGTCATCCACGGTGACGAGCTTTGTTTCGAGACCTTCTTGCACGGCCTGGATCCCGCGGCGAACCACTTGTTCGAGTACATCCGGGAAGATGAACGCCAGTACTACGCCCGGCTCCTCGGCACGAGCCCCGTACCATTTGCTTACTATTACGAGATCACGAGGGACACGTTCAACGCTCGATCGAAGGTTCCGAACGAGTTCATGGTCCAAGAGCCTTTCAAGCTGCGGGATTTTGACCAGAAACGCGCCCTTGATTGGATACGGTTCCAAGGCTATCCCGCGGAGGAACCGGCGATTTCGGCCTACCCGAGGCTGGATGGCACGTGGATCACCCGCGATGGCCAGATCGTCGCATCCGTTCACGACGGGCTCTCGATACTGCCATTCAAGACCCAGGATGCCGTGATTAATGGTGTAAAGGTGGTGGAAAGCAACCGGGGGAAGGGTATATGTGCTAAACTGCTCCACGCGTTCCTCGGCCGTCTGTTCAGCTCGGGCAAGCAGCGCGCGGGCCTGTTCGTGGACGTTCACAACGATTCGGCCAAGAACTGCTACGAGCGTGTTGGCCTCGTCAAGAAGCAGCTATACTACAAGTTGGAGCTCGATTTGGCGAAATCATCGAGTCGAGTGGCCACCCGAGACCGCAAATATTTCTCTTGAAGCGCCAGCCAGTCCCCGGGCTGCCTGACGAGTACCGCGTCGAAGCCGGCCCTTTCAGCCCTCGCCACCACGTCGGCATTGTCGTCGATCAAGACGGGCACGTGGCCGGGATGCCTTTTCGCGAGCGCCCTGGCCTCGTTTATCTTGAACCGCAGGTAGTTTTCCCAGGTCCAGCGCCCGTGGCGGGATTGGTAATAGACAATCGAGCTGGCAGCGGCGAATTTATGATCATGAAGCCACTTGTCGGTCATGGCCTTGAGCTGCTCGTCCATGCGCCCCGTGACGTAGAAGATCGTGGATCCTGCTTGTTCGAATGCATCCAGCGTCTCCCGCGCGTTCTCCATCGGGAGAACGGTTGGCACCCGGGCGATGTCGAACTGTTGCCCCATCGTGTTGATGGTCCCGTCCAGATCTACGATCAAGAGGTATTTCATTTTCACGCTATTCATGAAACCAGCCTTTAAAAAAACCGAGGTTTTAGCAATAAAACCGCGCCATCGACAGATTCGTGGAACAGCCAAGATTTTCGAGGTATCCGAGTGGGCCTATCCACTCGGGAGGCGATGTCGGGATGGTCGATCCGCGTGATCCACACCCCCGGTCACACGAAGGACAGCGTGTGCTATGTCCTCCCCGGGCGCATCTTGACCGGCGACGCGCTCTTTCTCGATGACGGCGGTGCCGGGCGGGATGATCTGCCAGGCGGCGACCCCGGGGAGCATTGGGATAGCCTCCAGAAGATCCTCCGGCTCGACGGGACACTCGTCGTCCACCCCGCGCACGATTATCGCAACCGCCAGCCTTCCACCTTGAACCAGCAGAAAAAAACCAACCCGCATCTCAAGCCCCGCGCCCGCGACGAGTTCATCGATTACATCACGGAGCTCAAGCTCGGGCCTGCCGAGTGGATGAAAGATGTCCTGGCCGCCAATTACGCGTGCAGCATGGACCCGAACGCCGCGTGGATCCCGGCCGATTCCAGCTCGTGCGAGGTGAAGGGCACCATGACTTTGGGCACCAACGACCAGCAAATCGCGGCTATGACCCCCCAGCAGCTCAAGGCCAAGCTCGATGCCGCCGAAAAGCCGGTGCTCGTCGACGTGCGCGAGGAAGTAGAGCTCGCGGGACCGCTGGGGAAGCTCGATGGCATCATCCACGTACCCATCGCGAATCTTGCCAAGCAGCTGCGCGAGCTGGAGAAATACAAGGACAAGGACGTGGTCGTGGTGTGCAAGATCGGCGGGCGATCGTTCACGGGCGCCCAGATCTTGCAGCAAGCCGGTTTCTCGAATATCTCGTTCCTCGAGGGGGGCATGATCGGCTGGCGAAACGCATTCGGCCAGAAAAACAAGTAAGTGCCGCGATGGCGCGTCGGTTCAGATCTTCTCCCACACCTTCCTGGTTCGCTTCCCTGCTTCTTCGATGGCATGTTGCATCGCGCCGGCGGGGGCCAATTTCAGCTCCACGGCGGATTTCATCGTGGAGACGTGCATCGCGTAGACCTTGCCCCCGTCCTCGTATACAACGAAGCTGCAAGGGAATAGCGCCCCCGCCTCCTTGGACGCGTCGAGCGCCATCTTTGCGATGTCAGCACCGCACACGCACAGCATCGTGTACTTGGGGTAATCGACACCGAGCTTCTGCTTGAACACCTCGTGGATCGGCTTCACCATCATGACCATGAAACCCGCCTCGGTCGCCGCCTTCTCGACCGCCTTCACCGCATCGTCGAACGGCAGTTTGAGTTCCTTCTTCAATACTTCGACCATCGTTCATTCGCCTCGTTGGGTAGTGTTCAGCGGCGCCGTACAAAAAGCCATCGCCTATCGTGCAAAAAAACGATGGTGTTTTTTCGTGCCTTTCCACCTGAACGTGAGAACGCTCGCGATCCTCAAATTATGATATGAAACCACCGTGTTTATCTGCGATGCGGGCAGATGGTTAAACACACCAAAGGGAGGCAATCGAACGTGACAGAGATGAAACAACGTCTGCTCGAGATTCAAAAGACCATGCAGGCGGTCGGGAAAGATGCACCTGAATTCGTTTCGGCCTTCATGGCTTTCAAGAACGCGGCTGAAAAAGAAGGGGTCCTGGACAAAAAAACCAAGAAACTCATTGCCATCGCCTTGGCAATCGCCACGAAATGTGAATGGTGCGTGTCTTTGCACGTGAAAGAGGCGCTCGATGCAGGAGCAAAACCACCGGAGATCATAGAAGCATCTTTCGTTGCAGTCTTGATGGGCGGGGCACCTAGCCTCATGTTCGCGCAAAACGTCTTGAAGGCAGTCGATGGACTCTCCAAGCAATGATATGCGCCTGTGGAAGAGAAACCTGGAGGGCACCGGGGATCATTGGTAGGTAAAGGTAGCCTTGGGACTTTTAACCACGACGACATTCGCCGTCCCGGGCTCGCCCTTCTCTATTCGGCCGATCACCTTGGCCTCGATGCCGCGCCGCCGCGCGGCCGAGATGGCCTCCTCCGCGAATGACGGGACGCACATCACCTCGAGGCGGTGCCCCATGTTGAAGACCTTGTACATCTCCTCCCACTTGACGTTTCCTGCCTCTTGTATCATGGCGAACACGGGGGGCACGTCGAACAAGGCATCCTTGACGTAGCGCAAGCCCGAACCGAACTTCCCGCATTTCGTCATGCCGCCACCCGTGGCGTGGACAATGCCGTGGATCGACGCCTTCATCTCCTTCGGCGACGCGAACTTGGCCAGCATGTCCTTGATCACGGGGATGTAGGTGCGCGTCGGGGATAGCAGTGCCTTGCCGACGGGCATGGACATCCCGGGCACGACATCATCTAGGTGATAAGGGCCTGCATAGGCCAGGCGCTTGTCAACGGCGGGATCGGCGATCTCGGGATACTTGGCCAGGTAGTCGCGGTGTAACACGGCGTGGCGGGCCATCGTGATGCCGTTCGACGAGATGCCGCTGTTCTCCTCGCGCTCGTAGGTTGCCTTGCCCGTGCTGGCGATGCCGATGATCACGTCGCCGGGCACGATGCTGGACGTCTCGATGATCGTTTCACGAGGACCTCGCGCCAAGACGGTCGAGTCGACGATGACCGTGCGGACGAGATCGCCGACATCGGCGGTTTCACCGCCGCAAAGATGCAAGTCGATGCCGAGCCTCCCCATGCCATGTGCAAACTCCTGGTAACCGTCGATTATCGCTTCGATGACCTCGCCGGGGACGAGGAACTTGTTACGCCCGATCGTGTTCGAGACGATAAAGCCTGATATCAAGCCCGTGCAAGCGATATCATCGATGTTCATGACCAGTGCATCCTGGGATATGCCCTTGAACGCGTTCACGTCACCATGCTCTTTCCACCAGAGGTAAGCAAGGATACTCTTCGTGCCAGCACCGTCCGCATGGAAGACCAGGCATCGCGAGCCATCGCCCGTTAAAACGTCGGGAATGACCTTGCAGAACGCCGTGGGAAATAACCCCTTGTCGACTGCCTTGATGGCCGCGTGCACCTCCTCCTTCCGCGAGGACACGCCGAGATCCGCGTAGGTCATCCCTTTTTTTTTCCCCATGCTCTTCTCCCGGAAGGCCTCATTTCAGCCACTTTTTCTTGATCGACTCGATGACGCCTTGCACGAGTTCGGGTGCCAGGCCGATGTAATTGCCGGGATCGAAGATGCGGTCGAGATCCTTGGCCGGGATCCTCCCCTTGATGCGTGCATCGGCCTCGACTCCCTCGCGGTACGTGATGCCCTCGTCGCGGCACCGGATCGCGACCTGGCGCAGCACCTCGTGGGCGTCTTGCCGACCCATGCCGAGCTTGACGAGTTCGACCATGATCTCCTCGGACATGATGGCGCCCTTCGTGAGCTCGAGGTTGCGCTTGACGTTGGCCTCGTCCATCTCGATGCCCTTCATGATCGCCGTGAGCTGCGCGAGCATGTAATCGAGCAAGATGAAGTTCTCGGGCAGCAGCATGCGCTCGACCGAGGAGTTCGTGAGGTCGCGCTCGTGCTCGATGAGGGCGTTGTCCTCCAGCATGGGAATGACGTGCGACGCGATGATGCGGTACACGCCACAGAGGCGCTCGCTCTTGTGCGGGTTGCGCTTGGATGCCATGGTGGACGAGCCTACCTGTTCCTTCTCGAAGGGCTCGAACAACTCGGCGATCTCGGTTCGCTGGAGGTCGCGTATTTCCTTGGCAACCTTGGCGATCGTGCTACCGACGAGCGCCGTCCAGTAGATCATCTCCGCGTGCCGGTCCCGGTGCACGACCTGGGTGGAGATCAAGTTGGGCTGGAGCCCCAGCGATTCCATGACGAGGGCCTGGAGCTTCAGGCCGTTCTTGCCGTGGCTCGCGAAGGTGCCGACGGCACCCCCGAACTTGCCGACCGCGTCCCGGGCCTTGATGTCTTGCAGCCGGTCGAGGTGGCGCGAGAACTCGTCAGCCCAGTTCGCGAATTTCATCCCGTACGTCGTAGGAATCGCGTGCTGCCCGTGTGTTCGGCCAACACAGATGAGGTTCTTGTACTTCACAGCGTGACCAACGAGAACCTTCAACAAGTCGATGACGTGCTTCTCCAGGAGGGCGAACGCGTCCTTCAAGATGATCGCCCACGCGGTATCGACAATATCATAGCTCGTTGCTCCAAGATGGATATATTTTGCCGCTTCGGGCGTGCATTGTTCCGAGAAGCCCCTGACCATGGCCATAACGTCGTGGTTGATCTCTGCTTCGATGGCCTGGACGCGTTCCAGCTTCACGGTCTTGGTGTTGCCCTTCTTTTCCACGTCGGCCACGATCTCTGCAGGCACGTTCCCGAGCTTTGCATGGGCCTTGACGAGCGCGACTTCCACGTCGAGCCATTTTTGCAGTTTATATTCCTCGGTAAACAACGCGTACATTTCCTTGGTGCGGTACCTTCCTTCGATGGCATGAACGTGCATGTCCGACACGTGCGTCTTTTGCGTGAGAGTTCAAGTCATAAAAATTAAAGCGTTGCTATTAACCAGACGGCCTAGATCTCCCGGTCTTCCAGGATGACGTTCAGCTCGCCTTTCTCTGCGTCTTTGGCCCGGAGTAGCTCGTCCTGGTCGATCTCTTGCAGCATCGACTCGAATCCCTCGTAATGGCCCCCGCTCACTTCTTCCATGAGGAACAAGGGCAAGTTGATCAGGTAGAAGCAAATCGGGCACCGGAACACGTTTTCGACGCCGATATTCGATTGATCGGCCCAGCTCACGAGGCACGTGTCGTGGAAAGTGGTCTTGCACGCCGGGCAGCGAACGAGCGCGTCCGTGCCTCCCACGGGGGACGTTGGCTTGAAGCACACGGTGCACTTCATGCTCGGGTCGTAGTGCTCGACGGGTTCCAGCGGGGCCGAGAGCTGCTCGAAGAATTCCTTGTGCTCGGGATCCATTTTAAAGTCTGGTTTCTTGTCCCATGTCCCGACTTTTATCTCGAGCTTGGTCTCGGCCGCATCGCGCAGCATCTGTTGGAATTCTTCGAACGTCGTGGCGGATAGCATCTTCCCGCCCTTCGACATGTTGATCATGTTCTGGACCTTGTCGTTATCAGGGTCGTCGTACATTCCAAGCACGATCACGTCGAGGAACACGGGCATGGGCCGCACCTTGTCGATGAGGTCGGTCACGAGGAAGTCCTTCGTGATTTCAGGGACGGAACCGTCCTTGATGACGAGGATCCGGAAGTACTTGCCGGACACGAGCTTGTATATGTCGAGGATGAAGGTGAGGGCGATGAAAAGGCCGCTCTCGAAGCTTGGGTTCACTATCTGGTCGCGATTCTTCTTCAAGAGCGCGACGAGCTGGTCCCATTTGAACGTGAAGTCCTCCACGTACATGGGGCCCTTCTCGGTGAAAAAAACGATGTTGAACCGGTCGCTGGGATCCAGGGACGACTTGAGCTTGAAAAAGTCTTCCATGGCTTTGATGATGGCATCCATCGAGGTGAAATTCGAGTCGACGGCCAGGAAAACGAGGGTGTCTTCGCTCGGCATCGTTTCACCAATGGGTCAAAAATCCAAGTGCTTCACGTGATTAAACGACACCCGGATCGGTAAAAATCTTCCGCTTGATCCGCTCCAAACATAAATCTCGCAATGATGATACATCATCATAGCAAAGCGGGTTCCGTTTTCAAGCCATCGACAGTAATAGACCGTGAACAGCCGTGCCGATCGAACAAACAAAGGAAGAAATACAGTCGTTCTTGGCTATATTGCAGAAGAAAACAAGGGGCGTCGCGATATTTGGAGAAAGCGAGAAGAGAGGTTTCTATTGGGTCAAGTCCTTGATGGGAATGGGGTACGACGGGACGATCATCCCGATCAACCCGAAGCTCTCTTCTGCGGCCGGGATCCCGTGCTATCCCTCCCTTGACGCCGTCCCGGAGAGTTTCCCCGTCGATTACGCGATCATCGCGGTCTCGAAAAAATACGTCATCGATTGCTTGAATCAATGCATCAAGCACAAGGTGAAGGTCGCATCGATCTTCACGTCGGGCTATTCCGAGGATGATCCCGTTCGTGGAAGAAAGGAGGAACAAGAAATCCTCGAACTTCTCAAGAAAGGATACGAGGAAACCGGCCACAGGCTTCGCGTGCTCGGTCCAAACTGCATGGGGGTGTATTACCCGAAAAACGGCCTGGCATTCCGTTCCGACATGGAAACGGAACCAGGCAACATCGGCGTGATCTCGCAGTCCGGCGGCCTCGCCATAAACATCATCCTCAAGGGCAAGCTCACGGGCCTCAAGTTCTCCAAGGTCGTGTCCATCGGCAACTCCATCGATTTCAAGCCAGCCGAGTTATTGCAGCTCTTTGCGATCGATAATGACACCAAGATCATCGGCTGTTATTTCGAGTCCCTGGGGAAAACCACGGAGGAAAGCCGGTACTTGTTCGATGTCTTGAAAGAAACGGCCAAGAAGAAGCCCGTCGTTATCTGGCGTGGTGGTCGCAGCGAGCGTGGTTCCATCGCCGCTGCGAGCCACACGGGTGCCTTGAAGACAAACAGCCAGATGTGGGACGCGTTCACCAAGCAATCCGGGGTGATATCCGTCAGTTGCTTCGAGGAGTTCATCGACACGTTGGAAGCGTTCCAGTTCCTGTCAAACAAGTACCCGGGCCCCCGCATCGGCCTCATCTCGATCTCGGGCGGTTCCGCGGTGACCGCGACGGACGAGATCATGGACGCCGGCCTCGAAATCCCATTGCTCAACGAGGCGAGCCAGAAGGCGATACTGGATCTCGCGGTCGCCGACGTGGGCGTGAGTACCAAGAACCCGGTCGACCTCGGCAATTCGTACTTCGGGTTCTCGATCATCGAGAAAACAGTCGAGATCATCCTCAACGATCCGAACATCGACACTCTCTTATTCGAGATCTCCACGCACTACATTTACAACGCGACGGTCATGTCGATGAAGGAGTTTCCAGAGATCTACTTTGAAAACGCCATCAAGACGGTCAAGCACGCCCGGCGCAGCACCAAGAAGCCCGTGTTCATCATCATGCCCGAGGTGGCTTACGAAACCGAGACGATCAACAACCGCCAGGTGTTCTTGAAGAACAACATCCCGGTTTTCCCGAACGTGCGCCGGGCGATAACCGCCTTGAAGAACCTTGCCAGGTTCGCGCAATGGCGCACGAGGGAATCATAAATACTTCATGGCCACAAGTTTGGGAAATGGGAGAGTGAAACCGAAGGAAACAAGATAGGGCGGAGCTTGTTGCTTGCTTACCGTCTCTGCTTGAAGAGCGCGATGCCGAGTATGCAAAGCAGCCCGAAGATAGCGATCCACGATATAAGAATCCATGGCTGGTACGGGACGCCCGTGATGATCTCGATGGAGATCGACTTGGTTGCGCCATACAAGGTGAATTCATGGGTCTTGACATGGCCTTGGAATCGCACCTCCACCGAATAATTCCCCTCAGGTAGGTAATCGTAGAAAACGGAGCCGAAGGAGTTGGCGATCTTGACAGGTTGCAAGTAGGTCTTGTTCAAGGACATGAGTGGGCCGAACCTGATACCGTGGAAGTACAAGGTCACTTCGGCGCCAGGCAATGGATTGCGCAGCTCGTCGAGGACGCGCAACGAGACGCTGTAGGACGCGTTATAATTGAACGATGCCGCGACCGTCCCGTTCGTCTTCTGGATGCGCCCGACGATGACCTTGGTACCGTTGCTCTTGGTCACTTCCTTCTCCAAAATCGTGTCGTAATACGTGTAGGTGTCGTCCATTAACGTGATCGAACTCGAGGGGATCACCTTTCTTGTTATCAGATACACGGAGGCATAAGCAACGTCGTTCGCCGTGAACTCGACCTTCTCGACCAAGAGGGTTTTGGGCCCGGAGAGCACCGCTAGTTTATATGTCCTCGTGCGCGTGTTCAGGCGGGATGCTATCCCGTCGCTGTTCCATTTGCCGGCATGTTGCTCGACGAATCCGACGGTCGCGCTGTAGTTAAACTCTATTTTAAATGCCACGCCGGTCGAATTCAAGTCCACGGTTCCAGTTCTCGGCACCCGCCATCCCTCGGCTTCTTTTTCGGGCTGCGCGAGGCGCACGGTATCCTGGTAGAACTGGAATGTGCCGGTGCAGGCATCATCGGAGGGCTTGTAGTGGAAGGTGACGTTGACCCCCTCCGGGCCAGCAATACGGAACCCGAGCGTCAGGTTAGCGCTGCGAGTGGATTGGTTTCCCTCGATGCGGAAGTTGCTGCCGGCTTTCGTCGCCATGGACCATTCCGAGGTCACGAGCTTGATCGTGTAGTTCAGTTCAAAGAAGAAGGAATCACCCGCTTGAACGTTCCGGTTATAGAACACCTTCGCCGCGTGGCTGACATTGAAGTTGAAGTAATGCTTGTTCTCTGGCAAGTTTGTGCCGTTTACATACTGGGTGACATTCGGCCATATGGATGGATACAGCCAGGAATCAAATCCGATCTCGCCGAACGTGAACGACGTCCAATTGCCCACGTGCCCGAGCTTAATCGATTTCCAATTCGATTCAGGGTATTGGAAGGCCCTAAGCTTGAAATATATCAAGGGCGCGTTCAAGCGGACGGTGTAATTCGATCCCCACACGACCTGGGTGCAGTTTATCGAGTACTTGTCGGTGTAATTCATGAAGATGTTCGGCTGTAAGTTGGTCGCGTTGATGGACGATTTCTTGTTGAACGTGGAGGGGGGTAACCAACTCGCCTGGACACCCTCGACACCCATCAAGTCGACAGAAGCCCTGGGGGCTTCTGACGTGTCGATGGAGATCCTCGTGTGATTGACCTTGTCCCAGGTAGGTACAGAGGGGTCGTCGCTCGTCATCATGATGGCATCACGCTGGAATCCAGCTGATGTCCCACTATTTATCGTTTTTTGCGAGTTTGCGGCTAGACCCACGAAAATGCTCATCGTGACGATGATCGTGAAGATGATTCCTGGTAACGCGCGTCGAAATTTCATAATAGATGACCTATACATTACGGTACACGCCATGAACTAAAGATTATGGTACACACCATTGTCTCCAATGATTGTCTGCAAAAAAAGGATGGGGGAATGATCGCCAGGCGCCCGGCTGCATAGCCAGTTCAGCGGATCGGACTGCCTGGCTCGACGTCCTTGTCTGGCTGGAGCAAGATGGGCTCCCCGTTGATATCGACCGCGAGAAGCATGCCCTGTGACATGGTACCGCCCAGTTCCTTGGGAGCCAAATTAGCAACGACGATGATGTTGCGTCCAACGAGTTGCTCGGGCGTGTAATACTTGGCAATCCCCGCGACGATAGTGCGCGTCTCGACTCCGATGTCAACTTGAAGTTTCACGAGCTTCTTGGACTTGGCAACGAGCTCCGCCGATGTTATCTTGGCGGATCGCAGGTCGATCTTCATGAAATCATCAAACGTGATCACGGGTTTAACCGTTTCTGACTTCTGATCCGACATTGTCATTTTCTCCTTGTTTTTTTCTGGTCGTGCTGGCTTTTCTTGATCCATCTGTTTCGAGGCGGGTTGCGCGGGCTCCTTTTTCGTGAAGAGGATCAAGCTATTCACCGTGAGGCTGTTTGCCTTCACCATGCCGCCATCGTGCCGCCACGATGCTTGGGCTGCCCCGCGGTTCGCGTCGGCCACGCCAAACGCGTCGAGGACTTGCTTGCACGTGCCGGGCATAACGGGCTGCAGCCAGATCATCACGATGCGGAGGCCCTCGAGCAGCGTGAAGAGGAGGCCACCGAGCGTGTCCATCTGCCTTGCTTTAAAAAGCTCCCAGGGCTTCGCCTCCGTAATGTATTTGTTCATGTGCCGGAGAAGGTCCCACAGCGTTTTCAATACCCTCGAGAAGTCAAATTCCACGTAGGCTTGCTTCACTTGTTCGAGCACCTGGAACCGTGCCTTGAACTCGTCCTCTTCCTTTGACGGCTTTTCAGGAACGGGGATCCGCCCGTCGAAGTATTTCTGGACGAGCACGATGACGCGGTTGACTAGGTTCCCGAGATCATCCGCGAGTTCCGTGTTGAGCACGCTAACAAGCTCTTTCTCGGAAAAATCGTTATCTTGACCGAATTGGGCCTTGCTGAACAAGTAATACCGAAAGGCGTCCAGCCCGTATTTATCCTTCATCTCGAGCGGGTTCACGACGTTCCCGAGTGCCTTCCCCATCTTCTGGCCGTCCACGGTCCAGAACCCGTGCGCGAACACCTTCCGGGGCAGCGGAAATCCTGCCGACATAAGCATTGCCGGCCAATAAACAACGTGAAACTTCGTGATGTCCTTGCCGATGAGATGCACGTCCGCCGGCCAGAACTTCTTGTATTTATCCCCTGGAAAGCCGAGGGCCGAGATGTAATTCGAGAGGGCGTCGATCCACACGTACATGACTTGGGTGGGATCCCCCGGGATCGGTATACCCCATTTCAAGTTCGCCCTGGACACGCTCAGATCCTCTAGATCCTTGAGGATGTTGAGGATCTCTTGCTTCCTGAAGGCCGGCGAGATAAAGCCGGGGTTTTTTTCGTAAAAATCAAGCAATTGCTGCTTGTATTTCGTTAGCTTGAAGAAATAGTTTTCCTCTTGCTGGTGCTCGGGCTTTTTCTTGTGCAACGGGCACAACCCGTCTACGAGCTCGGATTCCTTGAGGGTTTTCTCGCAGCCGACGCAGTACAAGCTGTCGTAGTGGCCCATGTAGATGTCGCCAGCGTCCTTCATCTTGTTGAAGATGACCTGGCAAAACTCCACGTGCGACTTGTCGGTCGTCCGGACGAAATAGTCGTTGGTTATGCCGAGTTCCGCCCACGTGTGCTTAAAAGTCTCCACGACCTTGTCCACGAACGATTTCGGATCCATGCCCGCCTCCTTCGCCGCGTTTTCGAGCTTCTGGCCGTGCTCGTCTGTCCCGGTCAGGAAAAACACGTCGTACCCGAGTAGTCGATAAAACCGAGCAATGATATCCGCCGCGGTCGTGGTATAGGCAGATCCAACGTGGGGCGAGTCATTGACGTAATAGATGGGCGTCGTGACGTAAAACTTCGGCTTGGATTTTGTCATAGTTCCTCCCCGGGCAGTTTTGCGGCGGTGATTCAACGAGGGGGATAGGGAACCGGCCACTTAACTTTTTTTCCAGCGATCGAGACCTGCTTGCTTCGCCTTCTCGGCTTGCTCAAGGAGGATCTTGTATTGCTGGTGGCTCTCCGCGATTTCGATGGTCTTGATCTCGGCGCCAACCTTTACTTTCACGAAACAGACAGGAAATATCGTTTTTTTCTTCGTGAAAATGCCGTAAACTGCCAAGCTTTTCCCTTCCTTCAAGAACTCGTCGAGATGATACGCGTCGATTTCCGATCTCTTGAAGATAGCCTCGCGCTTGATTTCCTCGTCCTCATCGGCTGAGTTCTTGGTTCTCGCCATCGTGATGATGAGGTTCCCGGACGCCTGTTTCTTGACGGTATCGATTGCCCCCACGAAAGTTGTTAAGAAGGGCTTTTTGTCCTTCCCGACGAAATATTCTTCCCGGAAGAGCATCAGTTAGTGATTATTCTTGAACCTAAAAAACGTAGCGCGTGCCCGGAATGCCACATCGCTCCCGACGAAATCATTCTCGGCCAGAGATGGCTCATGGGCCAAAAATTTCCCGCACGTTCTTAATCGCCTTCCCACAGATCCGGCACCCCCCGTATTTCTGATTTATTTCATTCACGCAAGGCTTGTGATAATATGCCTTGCAATTCTCGCACTGGTAGACATCATATTCACCCAAAAAGATGTTCCGGCAATTTCCGCAGCTACCATCGATATCGGGGATGTCCTTCCGGGGGATCATGGTAAATTGCGTTATTCCCGCTGCACCTTGCGCCTTCTTGCCCGCGCTAATCGTCGATCCCTTCAAGATCGCCAAGGCCGAGTTCTTGATGAGGAAATAACAGAAAGGGCAGCGGAACACGTCCTCGCGGGCGTCGGGGGAGTTTCTCGCCCACTGGATCGTGCAAGTGATGTGCATCGGGCGCCCGCAAGACGGGCAGAATCGCATCGTGGCATAGGCGGGGCGTCCTTGAGACTCCGATTTGTAACAGATATTGCATTTCGTCTTTTGCGGGTTGGCGATCATAGCCTGGATCTCGTTCAAGTTGGGGCGCCGCAGCTCTACCGCGATCTCGGCGAGCAATGGTGCCGTCCGGGCCTTTTCCTGGGCCTCGGCGTAGCCGGAAGCGTCGTTCAGGTCCTTCTTTGACGAGAGACCGACGATCGCCTTGTAGTAAGCGTTCTCGTTGCTAAAATAGGCGAAATCGCCGCCCGTGATCGTGGCGACGTTTTTCATAACCGAGAAATTTTGGCCTCGGTTTGGGCCTCCGGCGACGAGACAGTCGATGAAGATGCCGAGGCCCTTGGCAGCGTTGGCGAGCTTGATGATCTGGTTGGTCATCGACCCAAGGCGGTCGTCCGAAAATAAAAGAATGCGAACTACTTTCCCACCAATCTTCCGCATCTCGCTCGCGATGAGTTGAATCGCCAGCGCGAGTCCCTCGGCAATGTCAGAATTCCCGCCTGCCTCGATGGCCTTCAGCGCGGGGAGGATCTGGTTCGCCTTCGATGAAAAGTCGGTGAGCTTCCGCGTCTTTGAGCCGAAGGTGACGAGGCAGATCCGGTCGTTTGCATCGATCTCGAATTTTTTCTTGACGAGTTCAGCTGTCGCTCGAACCGTCACGGCGAACCTGGACGGCTGGAAGTCCGTGCGGAGCATCGACCGCGACGAGTCGATGAGGACAATTACGTCCTCTATCAAGAGGCCAGGCATTACTGTATCGTTGGAAGCAAACCCTTAAAAAAGCATTGTATGGATAGCCAGGGAAAAAAAGGGAGATTAGATGCTGACCCACGTTCCCTTTTCGGCGCTTTCGACTACCGAGTCCAGCACCTTGTTGTTGTAAACTCCATCGTCGAAGTCCGGGGAAACGGGCTCATCTTCCTCGATCGCCTTGAAGAACTCGTAGTACTCGTGGGTAAAGGTGTGCTCGTAGCCGATGATGTGCCCCGACGGCCACCAGATCCCGCCGTACGGGTGAGCGTTCTCCGTCACGTTGATCGTCTTGAAACCTTGCGCGAACTTGGGATCCTCATCCGAAAAGAACTCAAGCTCGTTCATGCGCTCGAGGTTGAACGCGAGCGAGCCCTTGCTGCCGTTGATCTCGATGCGGTTGTAATTCCTGCGGCCTTTGGCAAACCGGGTGGCCTCGAAGGTGCCGAGCGCCCCGTTCTCGAACCGGGCCATGAAGATGGCCGCGTCCTCTACGGTCACCTTTCCGAGCTTGGAGGCATCCCCCTTTGCCGCACCGAGATCGCCCGCTACACCCTGGATGGGCCGCTCCTTGATGAAGGTCTCGACCATCCCGCAAACCGAGCTCACTTTCCCGACGAGCATAGCGCTGAGGTCCAGGATGTGCGCGTTCAGGTCGCCATGGGGGCCGGAACCGGCGAACTCCTTTTGCAGCCGCCAGACGAGCGGGAACTTGGGATCCATGATCCAGTCTTGCAAGTACGTGGCACGGTAGTGGTAGATCTTGCCGATGAAACCATCGGTGATGAGCCTTTTCGCGAGCTGGATCGCCGGCACGCGACGGTAATTGAACCCGACCATTGCTTTCACCTTTGCCTTCTTGACGGCTCTGGCCATCTCTTCCGCATCCTTCGCGTTCATGGCAAGCGGTTTCTCGCAGATGATGTGCTTCCCCGCCTCGGCGGCCTTGATACAAGGATCCTTGTGCATGTTGTTCGGGCCGCAATTCACGAACACGTCGATGTCCTTCCGCTTGACCATCTCCTCCCAGCTGGTCATGGTTTCCTCCCAGCCGAGCTGGGCCTTGGCCTTTTTCACGTCGGCCTCGTGGCGGCCGCAGAGAACCTTCAGAACGGGAATCACGGGCGGCGGGAAAAAGAAATGGGGCATCTGACGGAGGGCGTTCGAGTGCGTTTTTCCCATGAACGCGTAGCCAAGCATTCCAACGTTCATTTTTCTCGTTTCCATCAATACCATCCTCGTCCAAGATGATGATAGCAACTGTACTCGACTATCTTTATTACTTTATACTCCATTCTCTAAGTGATATCCCTCGATGATGAATCGATGACCCGGAATGTCGAGCACGCAGTCCCCCTTGAAAAAATTCAACGAGTTACTAGCGAAAGAGATAGAGAGAGCAAATCAATACGAGAAATCCGGCCAACTGGAGCAAGCCAAGAAGCAATGGCTCGATATCATCGAGTACTGCCGCTTGTTTGCCAAAAAAACACCTGACTTGAAGCCGGCATTGGTGCAAATGATTATGCAGAAGGCGGACAAGCTGCTCGAACGCGTACGCGCCATCGAATCGAAGCTGGGTGGCTCGGTCTCGCTCCATATTGAGCCAAGCGGAAGCAAAACGGTTCCAGCCGAGGATCCCCCGGCGATCGTCGACGATGGGGTGCTGGCTGGGAACGTCCGGCCAGGCCCGCCGAGCACCACGAAGGGCGACGCCGACAAGAAGTTCATCAACGTCGGTGGCCAGAACATCGAGGTTCCAGATGACTTTCCCCTCGTGGAAATAACCCCGAAGGATTCGTTCAAGCCGCCGAGCGTCCCGCCCGAGAAGATAGAAATCGACAAGACACGGTTCAGCGTTGACGACGGAAAAAATGCGCCGGCCAAGCCAGCAGCGAAACGCCAGTGAAGTCCTCCAGTCTGTAGTTGGTTTTTTCCTCGTGAAAAAAGCGGAGATAAAATAACGACCGCCATATAGATAATGCATATGGTGAAAAAACTCGACGAGCTGCCCATTGCGACATCCGTGTGTGCCCCGAGGAGCAAAGGCACGTGCGACATCGAAATAGGCAACTGCTTCAATTGTAAACAATCAGACCCGACAAAAATAACCGTGGTAACAGAGTGCCAAGGCAAGATAGAGCATTCATTCGGCCCAGAAGGTGGCGACGACGGGGACATTTACGAACTACAATGTGACGTGTGCCACTTTCGCTACAAGATCGGCGTGGTTCACAAGAAAAAGGGAGATTTTTCCTTCAATTCAATGTTCGGCAGCGACGAGCGGACTGGAAACAGGTTCATGTGGCTCGGGATCTATTAGAAAAAGCGTCCTAAGGCTTATTGAAAGCCTCTATTACGTTTATGATGTCGTCGAGGTCCTTTAATTTCCCGGCCCACGCGGCTTCGTCGATGGCCCTGTTGAACTGTTTCGGGACGCGAACCAGGAGCCAGCTGAAGCGAGGGTCGTTTTTTTTCGTGATCTCCTTCACGGGCAATAGCACGGCGCCCTCCTTGACCTCGTCGAGTTCATCCGTGCGGTAGGTCTTCCCGTTGACCGACACCTTCGTGGGAAACCTCATCACCTTGCCGATGCCGATCTCATAGTTGCGTTTTTGGGTCTCCTGGTCCACGAGTTCGTCCTTCACGATAATGGCGTATTCGGCATTATCAACATCGCTAACAACCTCAAACTTTTCAGATATCAGTTTTTTGATCCTTTCAGCTTTGTCTGTTTCCATCCGGTATCAACTCGCTCATACAAAATTCGGAATGAACACGCCGACGCCTTTCCAGCGTGCAGGCTCGATGGTGAGCCAGATCATCAACTTCTTCAAGTACTCACTCCGCGACTCAGGATCGTCCGGGAAGAGGCCCATGATCGATTCAGCAAAGGCGTTCGGTCCGACCCCGACGAGTATACCAGAGAGGTCCTCCATTCGCTTGAATAGCATCCAGAACACGGCCTTATTCTTCGCCTCCTTCGCCATGACCATAAGCCACGAGTTCTTGGTCCAGTCTTGCTTGTCAAAGCCGGTTACCTGCTCGATAGCCTTGCCCGCGGTGTAATGTTTCGCGTTCGACATCGTCACCAGGAGATCATCGAAAAATTTCTTTTTGATCGTCATATACGCCCCGAAAAGCTTCTGTAGATCGATTAAATCTAGTTTTTCTTTAATCTCGTCTATTTTAATCGAGATATACCAGCGCTCCTCAGGAAGCGTCACCTTCACGGGTACGCGAGGGCTAACTTCAGATTCGCTTGGTTCGTCCTCCTCGCCAGGTTCCTCTTCTTCCTCCTCGGAATCTTCATCGCCGAAATCGCCCTCTTCGTCCTCGGAGTCCTCACTGTTTTTCTTCCGGGATTTTTTCTCGTTTCCTTCATCCACGTCACTGGCTTTTTCGGCATTCTCCCCTTTTCCCTTCTTTTTTTCGCCCGGTTTCGTGGCTGGTCCCTCGTCAGGTTCCCCGGCGGGTTCATCGGCTCCTGGTTGTGCCTTCTTGCCCACGGATGTCACTCGGTTCCATCGATTGTATGATTCCTATTGCACGTGCATTAAATAAAACCTCGGTTTTATTTTTCCTCGGGTTTTTTTTCGACTTTTTTCTGTTTTATAACGCGAAGCATCGAAAGCACGTCGCTCATCGCCTGGTCCTTCTCTTGCTGTGCCTTCTTGAGATCTTGCTCCTGTTTTTTCTTGGGATCGACGATGGAGACCTCGACTTTCTCATGGCGCTGCGCGGCGATGGTCTCCTGGTGCACGAAATCGACGATCTTCTCGACTGATTCCATAACCGGCGCGGCCGATTCTTTCTCCGCTTTCTTGAAGGCATAGAACTTTTTCGAAACAGAGGATAGGAATTCTTGCTCGCGCTGCTTCTTTTCGGCCTCCCTTTGAGCGGCAGCCTTGATATCCTTGTCCCCAAAGAGTAAATCCTTGATGGACTCGAATGACTTCTCGCATTGCGGCCGGGAGACGAGCTGCTTGTATCGCTGTTCCTCGAGAAACTTTTGCTTGATACGCTCTTGCTCGGCAATCTCCTGCTCTTTTTTCTTCTGGGCATCGATACGACTGAGTAGCGTAGAGATTGATGCTAAATTACTCTCTACGGCGACTTTCTTTTCGATTTCCAAGGTTTCTTGTAGCTTTGCATCTGCCGCCGCACGGCGCTCCTCCTCCACCCTCGCGCGCTCCATTTGGGCTTGCTGCTCGTAGAGATCCTTGAGTTTCTCCACTTCAAGCTTGAGGTATTCGAGTTGGTCAGTCCAGCCAGCCCGCGCGAGCATCTGGATAGCCCGCTGGTAGAGATCGATGGCACCTGGATAGTCCTTGATCTCGACGAACTTGTACAGCTTCTGCGCGTCGTTGATGAGGTTAAACGCGTCGGCCTCGAGGTTCTGGCGCTTGACCTGGATTTCCTTGAACTGCCGCATCTTGGTATCCTGGTCGAGGAACATGTCGAGCTTCTGCTTGACAATGCGCGGGACGTCAGCCTTGACGGCAGCAGCGGCAGCGCTTGGCTCGGAAACGGGTTCCACGGTAGCTGTGACCTTGCCCTTGCCAAATTCTCGCGCCTCCATAAGTTCCTTGACAAGGTTTTCCTGGATCAAGATGGGCTCGAGCTGGTCGTCTTTCCAGCCAGCGTTCTTCAAGATGTTCATGATGATGCCGTAAGTAGAAAGGGCGTCCACGTACTTCTCTTCCTCCGTGAGCACCTTGGCCTTGTCGATGAGTTCAAATGCCTTGTCCTCCATCTCCTCGACCTTGCCGCGCATCTCCTTGAAATCTTCGAACTTCTTCTCCTCCTCGACCGGCACCTCCTTTACCTTGGCCGCGAGCGGTTCCATGACGGAGTGGGGTTCCACCTTGGATGCAGCAGGGGCTGTCCCGGCGGACGATACGGTTTCCATCGCGGGGATCGGGGCAAGGGCCACCGCACGGGTAGGGGCAGCAGCCACGGCAGGAGACGGTTCAGGCGACATCGCTGGTAACGGTTCGGCCAGTATCGCGTGGGAAATTTCAGGGGATGGAGCTTCCAATTGGTGTGAGATCTCGGGCTTTACCATCCCCGCGGGTTTCATGGGCTTGACGGCGCCGACAGGCTTGGTGGGCCTGGAGGTGGGCTTAACCGCCATAGGCGATGGTGCCGGCTTGGTAACCGATGGTGGCTGTCGCGCGCGGCCACCCAGTTCCTGTATCTTCTCTTCCACGTGCTGGGTCGAATACCCGGCTTGCGCCAGCTTCGGCATCGCTTGCTGGTACAAGGCAAGGGCGCCGTCGATATCGCCGGATCTCAAGGATGCCTCGGCCTGGTCGAGAAGCGAGAATGCCTCGTCTTCTGCGCTCGCGCTTGCCTGCTCCTTTGCTACAGCTTGCTGTAAAATGGTCTGCTGCATTGCTTGCTTTAGCAACTTGATCCGATCATAGAGCTCTCCAACTCTTTCGCCTGGAAAACCAGATTGCGAGAGGAGATGCGCTGCTTCCTCGTACATCGGCACTGCTTTCTCCAAGTCGCCTGTTTGCTCGTAGAACTCGGCCTCGCCTATCAGCTCCACCGCCCGCGTCATTTTTGCCTGCAAGTCGTCGGGTTGCGCCATAGCGGATTACCGTGTATTCATTGGTTTTGGGCTTTATGAATCATTTACCTTGTATTTTTCGATACTTTTCCATCCCCCTCTTAAGGGAGTCGATCGCGAAGTTTATGACCTCATTAAAGTCGCGGAATTTATCGTTCGTCTTCAGCTCGTTCTCGATCCAGAAGTATAAATCCGGTTTAAGAGAGATGTTGACGAAAACGGACTTGAGTTTGCCCTTTTCGTACACTTCACGATTGACGAGCCAGGCAAGGACGTTGACGATGAATTTCTCGTTGTCCGCGGCCTTGAAGCCATGTTTCTTGTTTAACAGCGTCGAGAATACCCTAGTCGTCCCTATCGCGACGACCTTGCCGGCGCCATACTTGGTCACGGCGACTACGACGTGTTTTTTAGAGGGTATTTCAACCCATTGCTGGCCGTTCCAAGTCACCTCGACCGTGCCAGGTGGGGAGAAGGCAACGGCGTTTATTTCCATGCCGGGCGTTTCATAGATCTCCAAAGAGCAAGGTGACTTCAGCGCGATGCGCTCGATGCCACGCATGATGAAATGGTTGAGGAAATCGCTGATCGTGATGAGCTGCTCGTCCTCCTCGGACTTGGCATTCTTGTCGACGAGGATGTTCGTGTTGAACCGGATACCGAACTGGCCCGCGAGCTCGGACAGGTTATTCTTGTTCGCCGGGTCGCCACCCTGGTCGCTTAAAAGGAAGAGACCGCCGCCATTGTAGACATATTGCTTGAGATCCGCGATCTCGGCTTGGGAGAATGCCGCATCCTTTGGGTTTCCTACAATGATGACGTTGTAATCCGAGGCCTTCTGCACGGTCAGGGGCGCTTGCTTGATCACGCCCATCTTGAAGTTCATCTCGACAAGCTTGTCGAGGAACTCGCTGTACTGGATCGCCTCTATCTGCACGACTTCGTTGTGGGAGCTCTCGATGCAAACATGTACTTGACTCATGAGCTCATCGAGTTCCGTTCGGTATTTATCATCTGTCATCGCAAAAAACCACGTATCTTGTGATTAGACACCTCTCTTCCTTTCGAGCAGCAATTTCTGGCTCTCCTCGAGCTTGATCTCCAGCTCCAGCTTCTTGACCTGCCGCATCACTTCTTCCTTCGTGTCCTTGTCGCCCAGCTTGTCGAGGAGCTCGATCGCCTTGTGGAACTCGACGAGCGCGTATTTCGACATGCCCTTAGCCATAAAGCGCATGCCCATCTCGATGTTCTCCTTGGCGAGGTACTTCCGATCCTGGTCGGTGATGCTAGCCTCCCGTGCTTCCTCTTTTTTTATGGCCGCGTCGATCTCGGCGATGGTATCGAGAATGGGGCGCACGTACTCGTCCCAACCGATCGACCGGAGCTTTTCAACTGCGGTCTCGTAGAGCCGCTTCGCATCGCGGTTCTGCCCGTCCAGGGCCGCCTGGCGTGCCGCCGGGATGATGTTGTCGAAAACTTCCCTCCGGATCACCTGCCGGTCCTTCGCGGTCGCCTTTTCGCCTGCTTTCTTCTGGATGCTCGCCTCCAGGTCGGCGATCTCGTCGCGCAAGGACTGGGTCTGGGAGGTCCACCCTATCTCCGTGAGCATCTTGAGGGCCTCCTTGAACTCGACGAGGGCATCGGCAAGTTTGCCCTCCTCCTTGAGCTTGTTGGCGGCGGGCATGAGGATCTCGAACACGGTCCTCTCCATCTCGTCGCGGGCTCGCTTGATGAGCAGCTTCTCCTTAATATTTTCCTGATTGAGGATGGCAGCCTTCTTGATGAGAAAGAATTTCTCCTCCAAATCAGCCTTCTGGCTCGCCGATCCTGCTGCTGTGGCTTTCTGCTCGTGGAGGATCTCTTGCTGTCGCCGGTGGAGCTGCTTGAGGTTATCGATTTCCGCGAGTATCATTCCCTTCTGGCTTTCCCAACCACCAAGCAAGTCCATGTTTTTGATGGTCTTCGAGTAATGGTCGATGGCCTCCTGGAACTGGCCCATGTTCGACGCGTGCCGGGCTTCCTCGAGAAAATTGTTCATCTCCTCGCGCAGCCGCCTGCGCTCGGCCTGGATGGCCATCACCTTCTCGTAATTCTTCTCTTCGACCGTTTTCTCAGGGCCGGGCATGTGGATGTCCTGGTCGAACGATGCGGTCGTCGGGGCGAAGCCAATGTACTTGCCCTCGCGCCACGAGTCGATCCGATCGAGCAAGTGGTTCATCTCCTCCTCGATGACGGCTTGCAGCCGCTCCTCTTCCAGCTCCACCCGGTCCTGGTCCTTGCGGACTGCGATCATATCGTTGATGATGTAATTGATCTGGTCTTGCGTCCATTGCGCCTTGTTGAGCGCCATCACCGAGCGCGCATAAAAGTTGACCGCCTCCCTGTACTTGCCGTAACGTATATTGTCCTTTGCGTGGTCGATGCACTGGAAGGCGTAATCCCGCAAGAGCCCTGGCGGGAATTTCTCGACCTCGAAGAGGCCCACCTTCACATTACCAGCCGATTCCTTGATCTGGTTGATTTTTTCATAGATCCACTCGACCCGGTCCAGCCGAGAACCTGTCACGAGGAACAAGTGCGCTGCATCCTTGAGCTTCTCGATGGCAACCGCTGCATTCTCGGTGTTTTCGGCTTCGACGATGAGTTGCTCGGCCTCGCGCCGCTTTTGGAGCTTGGCGCGGTCCTCGAGGTCGCTTGGCATGTCCTCGCCGGGCTTGCGGAACCCGGCCGTCGCCACCTGGCCCGCATAGGGGGACGTCGCCACGGCCGTGGCAGCGGGCCCAGCTGGAGCAGCCACGACGCCCGTGGAAGGGCCATCTTGATCCTTGCCGACGATGGCGAAGCCGCCAGGTGTCGAGCTGCTGATCACCTTTTCCTTCAGCATGACCAGCTGCTCGACCCGCCGCAGCTGCTTCTCGATCTCGCGCTTTTCGGGCCCGACGGCCATTTCGAAGCATTTCTTGAAGCCGTCCGCGGCGGCCACGTAGTCGCCGCGCTCCTTGGCTGCCAGCGCTTTCTGGAAGGTGGGATACATCTCGAACTGCTCGGTCTGGGCAAAGAGCTGCTGGGGGGTACGATCCCCGCCGTTTCCGGCGCCAGCCGAGGGGGCGGCCAGCACGGGGGCTGCGACGGGCTGGAACCCCTCGGAGACGTCCTTAGCGCCACCCTTGGCCTTGGCAATGTCGTTTTCGATCTCCTTGACGAGGTCGGGCCTGCCGAGCTTGGCGATGCCGCGCTTGGCGCTCGTGAACTTCTGGAGGGCGGCAAATTGCTCCCCGTTGGCCAGGAGCTTCTTTCCCTCGTCCCACAACCCCATCGGATCCTCGGGCCCGGCCGGCACGGGGCGGGACGCGGGCGTGGCAGCAGTGGATTGGATAGGTTTCATCGGGGGCCGCGCCAGTTCCTTGGGGGCCATTCCCCCGGCGGCCTTCGCCTTGAGCTTCTCCATATCCACGATCATGAGATGGACGTTCGCCACGCCGATTCTATCGTTTGCTTGTTCCATAAAAACGATGCTTTTCTTGAGCTGCTGGATCGCCCCGTCGTAATTACCGGCCTTTGCCAATATCTTTGCGGCTTCGAGGAGTTCTTCTACGCTGCTCGTTTATCTCACCCGTGCTGACGAGGGATCCCTTGTGCTCTTCCTTCGATCGTTCGTGTCTCTCGCGTGTATATGTAGCCTTCGTTCAAAGGCATAAAAACTGGAGCGCGCGGGCGCGGGAATGGCCTTCAGCGATGGCCGAGCTCGCGGCTGATCCGCTTGGCCGCCTCTTTCATAATGCCCTCTATCTCCGGGCTTCTCCGGCCATCCCCCTGCCGGCGCAAGTCGATGCCGTCGAGCTTTTTCAGCAAGAAATCGACGATCTCCTTGAAATCCTTGCCGGCCTTGACCATCTCCGATGCTTCGACGCAACTGTTCTCGATGGCATACATGTTCTCGTAGATCGCGGGCCGGTAGGACTCGTCGACGAGGATGCAGATGCAGCTATCGTACGCGCCGCCGCGAGCGTCCTTGCTGGGCACGTCGAACAAGTAAATGACCGCCATAGCCTTGTTCTCGATGAACGGGATGGTCGCGGGGATGCCACGAATGGCCCCTTGCTTCTCGGCCGTGAGCATGAGCATGGACTTCACGGCGATCTTCATGCTGACGTCGGATGGGATGTCATCGGGATAAACCGCCACGGGTTCGGGACCCACCGCGAGCGCCTGGGCGATGATGATGTACCGCGTGATCTTCTTGAACGTGTTGGGGACCTCGTGGAACAAGATGTCGAGCCGCTTGGCGTAGCGCTTGAACAGCTCCATGAGCTGTTCCGTGACTTGCGCCGTCGACGACTCGCTGATGACCACGAGGAACACGGACTCGGCCAGCCTGTAGAGAATGAGCAGCATCTTGTTTTGGCTTTGTTCGAAGTAATTATTGATAGCCATCTGCCGGCTGTTGAATTTCACCAGTTTCCCCATCTTCTCGGTGTTTTCCTGGCTCATCGTCGAGAGAACGGGGGATCCGTCGTCCATGTAGAACGCGTATTTGAGGATCTTGCACTTGGTGCCTAGTTCCTTGGCAATATCCTCCAGCAGAGCAGTTTTCGCGTCCACCATGGAATATCCCACTTATTATAGGCTAGGTTGGCCGCGGTTGAATAAAAATATTGTATTGTATATCGGTACTCTCAAATTATGCAATCCGGTTCATCGATCGAGAAGAATTTTCACCAAATCGCGCGTGGCCAGAACCTTGACACGTTGTTGCTCCTTGAGATGTTTATCGTTTGACCAAATTGAGATGCCGAGCTTGATCGCGACGACGAGGTACGGTACGTCCTTGGGATCAGGGGAAACTCGCTTTGCGTCCTCCAAGGAATCCGCCACGTCATCCTTGGCAATGAAGGTGAGGCGATCACGGAACGTAGAAAGGATCCTCTCGAAATCCTGGGCATCTCGGTGAGTTTTGGCGCGGATATCGCTTTCGTACTTCTTGAATTCCTCCAGTAGAAATTCGGGTGCATACAAGTGAAGGCTATCAAGAAAGAACAATCGCGACGTGGTTCCATCCTTCACGAGCGTCGCAAACAAGATGTTCGCATCTAAGACGAGATCCACGGATGGTCTACCTTACTTCTGATACCGCTTCGCGAGATTGACACTTACTTTCGCGCCCAGCCTGATTGCGTCCTCTTCCGTCAACTCGCTATCGCTCGTGAATTGCTTGAGCTCGTGTAACTGCTGGAGAATGCGCTTGATGGCCGTACTTGCAACGAGCGACCAATCGATCTCTGGAAACTCGTCCATCTGCGCTTTCAGCTCGGTCGGGACGTTGATTTTTATCTCGGTCATATGGTGATACCGGCTTGTCCGGAGCGATGGAAAGAACGATCGTCCAAGATTAACACCTTTCTCGAGATTATAAACTTCGAGCATGATCACCGCCGAGCAAATCCCTATTCCCTTACATTTTTACATCGACTTTGTGGAAGGTAACGTAAGTCAATAGGCGCGCTTAAAATCGAGGTAGCGAACGAGTCGAAAATCATACCTAACGCGCTTGGCCTTCTTGCTGCGTGTATTTCCGCCCGCATGCCGTGCACGTGAACACGGTCTCGTAAATTATTTTGCCGGTTAGAGCATCCCGGCCGATTTCCTTGCCCTTGTCCTGCTCGAAGTTGTAAATCTCGCAACTACAACCGGGGCACTTTATCCGGGGCATGACGGCGAGTAATTGCTTCGTTTTCTCCTCCATCTTCCTCGCCTCGTCCTCATAATAGACGGGCAAGTTTTCCGGGTGGAGGAAGCCATCTTGCTCGAACCGCTTGAAGGCGGCGACTTTCAAGGCCGCGTCCGACCGGGGGTGGGTGCGTGGATCCACGGCCGCGAGATCCCCGCTCGTGCCGCGCTCCTTGCTCTCGGTACCTTGCATGAAACGCGCGATGGCGTTTTCAAGGTTCGCCTCCAGCTCTTGCTTGACGTCCATCCATTCCCTGGGCGGGTACTGGAGTATGCGACGCGGCACGCGTGCTTGGTTTTTGAAGAGATCATCGTATATGAGACTTGATGAAACGGGCCTGGATTGTGCAGGGACGACGATAGATGCAGAGGGAGCAACCATGGATGGAGAAGGAGCGGCCATAATTGAAACGGGAGCGGCCTTGGATTGAAAAGCTCCGGATGGTTGTCCCCCAAATGTAAAAGTTCCGGGTGGTCGTTCCCCGGATGCAAAAGTTATCTCAGACTTGCCATGATCTGAGACTTGAATGATTGATCGATCGTACCCCGTAACGCGCGACTTGGCGAGCGCTGGCTCGCCGATACTGCGAATTTCTTTTAAAAAAGGTTCCATTTGTGAGTCCATCGAACAAACCAGCATCACAACAACGCACAACCCGATAAAAAATGATGCTATGCCGAGGACTAAAAAGGGGGTTGTTTGGCCCTCACTATCATAGGAAAAGGGTAACGATACAAAAAAAACGAACACCATTGCTATTTCTATGAGGATTGAAGTTCCAATGAATTTTCTGCGAATATTGGTCGCTGATTTTATCGCTGGTTTTACGGTTTCCAAGATCTCGGGGGGAATTTTGTTTATACATCTACCGCACAAGAATGGCTCCCCGTGGTCCGTGCAAAACACGCCATGGCACAGAACACACTGTTGCGGTGACAATTTCGAGTTCGTTTTCACGCGATGACCACATTTAGTGCAACGACCGATGATGTAAGACATCCTTTCCATCACCCACTTTCATGATAAGATTCTACGCAATTGAAGTATAAAATATTACCAGGAGTGCATGTTGAAAGAAATATTCTGGTCAATTGTTAACACTCAAATGGGGTCATCCGCATGTCTAGAGCTCATTCTGGCGCAAGTCATGGGCGCTTTGCTAGAACGTTTTTAAGTTCCAAATCAAAAGTTAAACTAAACCCAAAGCATGAAATATTAATTAGGGTTCCCGACGATATTGTGTTTAAGTATCAAAGCACGACGATTGCGTCCGGTTCAAGCCAATCTTCAAGGGATTCATCGAAAACCGTGAAAACTCATGTCTACACCCGGAAGCTCATATAAGGTAAAGTTATTGCTGTGCGGACCTGCCGCGGTAGGAAAAACGAGCCTTATCAAGCGGTTCGTGAAGAACGCGTTTCAAGCAGATTACAAACTCACCATCGGCGTCGACATCCTCACGAAAGACGTGGGGCTTCGAAATCAAGAAGTAGCCACCCTTTCGATCTGGGACGTGGGTGGCCAGAAACGTTTCGAGTTCATCCGAACCACGTTCTACAAGGGCGCCAGCGGCGCGATCCTCGTGTTCGACCTTACCAGGGCCGAGACCTACCAGGAGGTCACGAAAAAGTGGGCGGAGGAGGTCACCCGCAACTGCGGCGCCATCCCGTACATCCTCATCGGCAACAAGGCCGACCTCGTCGAGAAAGTGGGCCGCGTCATGGACCCGAACGAGGCCATGCAATGGGCCGCCGCCAACAACTCGATCTACCTCGAGACCAGCGCACTCGGCGGCCAGAACGTCGACGAGGCGTTCATCGAGATCACCGAGCGCATGGTCGGGCTCAAGAAGTAAATGATCCTCCTTTTCTTGGAAATGCAATTGACTCTTTCTTGCTTTTGCATGTCTTGGTGACAAGTGTAAAAAACCAAATAGATTGCACGGGGGACTCTTGCTCGGTTATCTCCGCTCTTGCAGTTTCCGCGCCTTCTCGGCATGCATCTCCAGGACTTTCCGCTGGATCATGCCCAGGTACTCGCCGCGGAGCGGGTACCACTTCAAGATGAGCGCCCCTGACAGCATGGCAAGCCCCGTGACGAGCCCGATGAAGATCCGGATGGCGACGAGCACGGCATCGGGCTGCGGCAGGTGAATCGCGTGCGTCACGGGGTCGGCGGGGATGAAGCCTGAGCCCTCGATCAGCCACGCGCCGAGGCCTATCGCCAGCGACTGGGCGGGCTTCGTCAGCAGCGCGTTGATGCCGAAGAACGCGGCCTCGCGGCGCACGCCGTGCTTTATCTCGTCCTCGTCGGTTACTTGCGCGAACAAGATGTTCGTCAACACCAGCGGGCCCGAGAGCCCGAACCCCGCGAAGAGCAAGCAGATGAGGATCCCTGCAGTCGGCAAGAATAACACGCACAGCAGCGCGCACCCGCTCAGCACGAGCAAGATCTGGTTCGCCGACACCACGCCACGCTTGATGGCGATCTTGTTGGCAAGGAACGTGCCTATCAGCAACCCGACGAACACCATGGCAAGCGGGACTATCGTAGGAAGGCGCAAGACATAGTCCGCGATGTAGTACATGCCTCCCGTGACGATGCTCTGCATGAGGATCGACATGAAGTTGGCGGCCGTGAGGACGAGGAACGACTTGCTCTTGATCGTGTACTTGAGCGACGCGTAGAGCCCGAGTGGCTTGTCGACCACCGTGAACTCGGGACGTTCCTTCACGTTCAGCGCCGTGATGATGACCGTGATGGATCCGATGACGCCGATGGCGATCACGCCGATGTACAGCGGGAGCAGCGACGTCGCGCCTTCCTTGGGGCGCACCATGTCGGGGAGCAAGAAGCCAAGAATGGTCCCGACGAGCTGGAGCACGGATGAATACTTTTGCAGCTCGCCCCGCTCCGCGTCTGACTCCGTGAGCTCGGGCAGCAGCGCCGAGTAGACGAGGAAGATGATCGTGTAGGTCGTGTCGTAGAGCAGCATCGTGACGAGCATCCACCAGAACAAGTCCCATTGGGGAAGCGCTGTCGGCACGAGCCAGACGAGGATGAAGGTGAGCCCGAGGAAAGGCGCGGTGAAGAGCATGTACGGGACTCTCCGCCCGCGTTTTCCCTTCGTTGAATCGCTGATGAACCCGAACAGCGGGTCATTGACCGCGTTCCAGACGGCATAGATGAACGCGGACCATCCGATGAAATTGGCAGCGAGCCCGAGGTATGTCTGGTAGAAGTATGTCAAGAGCGCTCCGTACGTCCCTTGAACCAGGCTCCCGCCAAAGCTGCAGATTCCCCAGACGAGCTTCTGCCGGCGGGTGAAGATCCGGGGGGTTATACTTGGTTGTTCCATCTCGCATCATCTTGATCGATCCTATTTGAAACCGGATGAATCGACGGCGACCAGCTATTAAACTCTTGCCACTGCGCCCCATGATTCATCGGAACGGGGGCAGTATCTCCGAGTTTCGTATGAATCTCCTAATGCGAAGACATAAGCACGACGACGAGTTCCTAACCTTGTCCCCACGCGACGTGCACGCGGCAGATGCTGATGGAACCGGAGAAGATGTTAGAGGTCTGGAAGTCGGAGAAGCAAGAAGTGAGCGCTTTGTTCAAGAAAACGACGCAGCTCGCGAGCGACAGGAAGATCAACCTCCACTACAAGATCCACGACCAGCACCTCGACGCGCTGATCAAGAAATACGAGTTGACAGCCCGGAACCACTTCCAGCGGGCAAAAAAAGAGTTTACCACGTATTTCGCCGGGAATAAGGCCCCGATCGTCGCCTTCGACGTCGAGGAGTTCCACAACGAGATGTCTTGCATCCTTGGCGTCCTCGTCGACCGGGAATTGCATGTCGAGGTGTTTCTCGATTCCTTGAGGCGTGCCCCGTGTCCCGAGGAGACTGCCCGGATGACGAAGGATGCCGGGGCATGGCTGAGGAGAATACCCGGATGTCCAGCCGTACTGACCCACGGGTTCAACCAGACCGAGCGCGAGATAACGGGGAATTTGAAAAACGAGTGCATGAACACGCAGCTATTGCTCACCCCGATGCTGCAGAAAGTGAAGGGCGAAGGATTTCTTGGCGGCAAGCTGTCGGATTTCGAGGAGCTGATCAATTTCGAGCGGGTAGGATGCCCCTTCCTCAAGCACGCCAAGGACGTGGAGGGCGCCGGGGTCCAGAAAAAGGAAATCGCGTTCTTGTTTCCCAAGCAGGCCAAGCTCAGCATCTGGAACATCGCGGACGGGAAGCCCGCCCGGACTTGCAAGCTGTGTGGCAAGGAGCAGGACGTGTTCTTGTATTGCTTGGAAGATGCAATCGTCACGATCCTGATCTTCTTGCGTGCGATGAACGATGAAGCGAAGGAGAAGAAGGGGAGCGGGAATAAATCGTCGTCACCAGGCTCATAGCCGCCGGTGCATGACCCAGTAGACCTGGTACACTTTCGCGCCGATACTTTTTGCGTAAAACTTCATCGTGTCTCCAACCACCCACATGATGACCATCGTGGTGAGCCCGGCTTGCTTGATGTCGTGGGCGCACCACTTCAGCAACCCGCCCCCGACTCCCTTGCCCCTCAAGCTGCGGAGAACGCTGGTCGGGCCGAACGAGCCGGGAAACTGCAGCGAGTGTCCGGCGAAACCGACGACCTGGCCTTCCGGATCCTTGGCCACGTACACGGTAGGGGGATCACGCTTGAAGCCGAGCTGTATTTCCTCCGCCCAGAACCCGTTGTCGTTCCGGGCGACGTATGCGACCGTCGCGTCCCGGTCGCCCGCCGTCGCGCGGCTTATCGTGACGTGCCCTATCTTGTTCGGGGGCCGTTCCATGGCCGTCGGGATGTCGTAGCCGAGGTTCTGGCGCTCGCCCCTGTGCTTGAACCCGTTTTTCTTCAAGAAAAAGTACGCGGCCGTGTACCGCGGGTCGAGACCCGGCCAGATGTAGTTTGGCGGTGCGGCCATAAGGTACACCTTCTTGATGCGGATCGTGAACCCCTTCTTTCGCTCCTTCGCGGGCCATTTCCCCGACTTGAGCCGGGCGAGCAACAAGGACAGCACGGCTGTGCCGATCCCCCGCCTCCGCCGCTCCTCGCGCACGGCGAAGAACATCAAGACGGCCGTCGAGAGCGTGATCCGCCTACCCCGTACGAAGATCGGGGCGGACCGCGCCACGGCAAGCATGGCAGCCACGATCTCCTTCGATGCCTCGTCCTTGGCCACGATGGAGAAGTCGGGATTGAAATCATCGTCATCCACTGTTACCCGCTTGAATGTATCGAGCGGGAATGAATAAAAACCGGCACCCGCCTGTTTTTCAAAAAAAACGTGCAATTCCTCGATGTTGCCCTTGCTGAACGGTTCGAGGGATAGACCTTCGAGCAAGTGTATCGCCTCTAGCTCCCGTCACCACTGCTCTTGAAAAGCGCGCCGATGTCCGTGCGGTCCCGCTCGCCGCGCTTCTTGACCGAGATGGAGCTCTTGATGCCCAGCAGCTCGCGCTCGATCTGCTGGATGTCGACGAGCCATATATCGCCGCGCGGGACGCGTCCCGAGCGGATGTTGGCCAAGAGGAGGTCGATCCGGAACAGCACCTCGGGCGGGAACAGCATGCCTTTGATCCGCGCGTGCAGCTGTGGATTCGACTTCTTCATGTTTTTTAAATACGTGTAAGCGTCGGGGGCCATCAAGAATTGCATGCAAGCGTCGATTTTCTGCTCCAGGATCGCTTCGGCGTTCTGGCTTAACTCCTGGCGTAGCTTCTCGTCCTTCTGCCTCGCCATCAGCTCGGCCATCTTTTTCCGTCGCAGCGCGGCCAGCTCGTCGTCTTCATCCGTCATATGAAATCATCGACGCGGGATGTAATGCAACGGCCAATTTCAAGCCCTAGATCTGGTGCAACGCTTGGAGGATGATCTTCAGCACGTCGTGGGCATCTTGAAGGTTCACGGGAATCGATTTTTCGTAAAGGAAAGTCTTTATCTCTCGGGCAAGGGGTTCTTCCCGGACGAACGGCGTGATAACGTGTTCGATCGTGCGGGCGGTCGCGCCCTTGAGGTCCTCGCCCCAGATCTTCTTCGTCACACCGCTGATAAAGTCGGCCTCGACCGTTGCATCGGTGCCGGCCACCTTCAGCTTCCGGTACTTGGACGGCGTGATCCAGTTCGCGCTGATACAGGTGACCATCTTGTTGAACTTGAGGAGCACAAAGATGGCATCCTCGTACTTGCTCGTCGAGCTCAAGTATTTCAGGACGCCTGATACCTCGACCACGCTCGCGTCGCCCGTGGCAGCTTTTGCTATCTCACGATGCAGATACACGTCGTGAACACCGAGGTCCATCATGACTCCGACGGGCCAGTTGCGCTTGGGGAATAACCCGATCCGCGTCGAGTCGACGGTCATTATCTCACCGATGGTCTTGATTTCCTTGAGGACATCGTCCATGACAGGATTGAAGATCTCCAGGAACCCGGGCATGATGCGGATGGAATCCTTGTACGCGAAGAGCGGGTCCAGGTCGGCAAGTCTTAGCCCGCACGGCTTCTCGATGAGGAGGTCGCATCCCTTCTTGGCGCATTGCAATCCTATCGCAGGTATTACCTGAGGAGGCGTCACGATGCTCACGGCATCGATCTTCTCTCCTTCAAGCATAGCCAAGACGTCCGTGTAGGACCGGGCATCATATTGCTTTGCGACATCCTCTACAACCTTCTTTTCCGTGTCGCACACGGCGACGAGTTCTGAAGCGGCGGCAAAGTTCCGCACGTGCGCCCGCCCGAACCAACCGCAGCCCACGACCGCCGTTCGTTTCTTGCCAGCCATAGAAGAATCCTCCCTTTCGTAATGACCCACTCGTGACCACATCGCTCGGGTGACACTTGCCACGCGGTTTCGCGCCAGGGATGCGTTGCGTTTAAGAGTTAACGGGTATTTTAGTGGTTATCGTCTCGTCCCATCTCAACAGTTTACGTGTTTCACTCATGGAGTTCACCATCGACGAATCAAACCTGATCTCCGATCAAGAATGGACTACGGAGACCATCAGCAAGGTGCTTGATCTTGCCAAGGACATTAAGTCCAACCCGCAAAAGTACGATACCGTCCTCGATCGCAAGTCGATCTGCCTCTATTTCTTCAACCCCTCGTTACGGACACGCAATTCATTCGAGGTCGGCATCCACCAGCTGGGCGGGCACGGGGTGTTCGTCGACTCCAAAACCTCATGGTTGGGACAAGATTCTGAGAACGTGAAAGACACGGCATCGGTTCTATCAAGGTATTTCGACTTGATCGCGGTGCGCATGTTCCCGAACGTCGTCGAATGGGTCCCGGAGAAGTCGAACATGTTATTGCGGGAGTTTGCCCGGTGGTCGCGCGTGCCGGTGATCAACCTGGAAGACGATTTATTCCACCCGTGCCAGGCCCTCTCCGACGCCTTCACGATCAAGGAGATCGCGGGGAAGTTCAAGGGCACGAGGATCACTATCACGTGGGCATATCATCCCAAGCCGCTCCCCATGGCGGTTCCGAATTCGATGCTCTTGCTCGCGACCCGACTCGGGATGAACGTGACTTTTGCCCGCCCTGATGAGAACTTCGACTTGCCGGACGACATCATGGCGACGGCGAAGGAGAACGCGAAAAAATCAGGTGGCAAGATCTCGATCGCCACCGACATGAAGGATGGCTGCGACGCCGCCGACTTCGTGTACTTGAAGTCGTGGGGATCCAAGAATTTCTACGGGGACGCCCAGGGCGAGAAAAAGGTGCGCATGAAGTACCGGGGCGATGATGGCTCCACGTGGATGCTCACGCCCGACAAGATGGCCGTGGCCAAGCCGAACGGCAAGTTCATGCATTGCCTCCCCGTTCGCCGCAACATCGAGGTTGCCGACGCCGTGATAGACGACGAGCAGCGCTCTGTCGTGTATGACGAGGCAGAAAACCGCTTGCACGTGCAAAAGGCCATCATGAAGATCCTGGCCGATAGAGGCATTAAAAAGGCGGCACAGGGCGTTGATTGAGTTATTCCTCATGCTTCCCTGCTACTAAAGAATATCTTTATGACTTTTCCTTCGGGCACATCTTCATCTTGAACATTCTCGGGCTGGAAGTCGTACGGGCGGGTGAAAAATTCCTTGATGATGGGGCCGAGCAAGCGCAAGCCAGTGATGATGAGCTGATTCATAACCACGAGGGGCTTGACGAGCTGGATCTTGTACTTGGCAATCACCGACTCGATGAACTGGATCTCGTCCTTCCTGAACACGTAGTGAAACTTGGCGTTGAAGTCCACGTCGGATCGCGTGTTCGGCTCGAGGATCTGGAGCCTTTTGGGGTCAAAATAGAACATGCGCGAGAACCACGTCTTGAAGACGAAATCCGTGTTTTCCTTGATGCACTTGGCGATCTGGTTCGCGGTGTACTTGTGCCACTTGGTTTTAAAGACACGGATGTAGGCTGGATACGCCTTGCGCTTCCGCTTGTACTCGGCAGTCATGCCATTCTTCAAGACGTCCCCGAAGGTCTTGAACTGGGTCGTCTTGGCGAGCCTGTCCAGCAAGGCTTTGAAGGGAGGAAGGGTATTCTTGGGCACTGGTGGGCACGAGGAGTATTGATCGTATCTATATCCCTCCAGTGCGTTCCATCTTATTAGAATACCCATATCACTCGCGTATCATGATTTTCGTCGACCCATCGATGAACCGCTTGATGCACCATGCCCCGCACCGCATTGATAATGTCCGACGCGTTCAAGGAATATAATTTCGGCGAACAGCACCCGCTCAAGCCCGAGCGCGTGTTGCTGACCTGGGAACTGATAAAGGGCTTGAAGCTGCACGAGCACCCGAACTGCGTCGTCATGGAGCCTCGGCTGGCGACGGATGAAGAGCTCGAGCTGGTCCACAATAAGGAATACATCGATTTCGTCAAGCGCGTCGACGCGGCCCTTGATCAAGGCCCCCTGTCCACCGATATGGAAATCCAGGGCATGAGGTATAATCTCGGCCCCGGCGACAACCCTGTATTCCCGAAGATGCACCGCGGCAGTGCCATCGTCGTCGGGGCGACGATCGTGGCAATGGATGCGGTGCACGACGGCGTGGTCGAGAACGCGTTCCAGGCGGGTGGCGGCCTGCACCACGCTATTTCGAACCGCGCGTCTGGTTTCTGCATTTACAACGACCCGGCCATTGCCATCAAGTATATCTTGAAGAAAAACGCCAAGGAAAACTTGCGCATCATGTATATCGACGTTGATGTACATCACGGGGATGGCGTCCAAGCAGCGTTCTACGACGATGTCGACAACGTGCTGACGATATCGTTTCACGAATCGGGGAAATTCTTGTTCCCTGGCACGGGCTTTATGGAGGAGCGGGGCACCGGCGCTCATGAAGGCCTTTCCATCAACGTCCCGCTGCTCCCGTACACCTATGACGAGTTGTATCTCGACATCTTCGAGGATATCGTGCCCAAGGCCGCCATGGCATTCCAGCCGGACATCATTATCAGCCAGAACAGCGTGGACACCCATGGAACTGATCCCTTGGCACAGCTCGGCTTAACAACGAGGGGGCAGCGGGATGTCTTCAAGCAGATCCACAAGATCGCCGTGAAAGCATGCCATGGAAAGCTCGTCGCGCTCGGCGGCGGCGGGTACAACGTCTCGGTCGTACCGCGGGCATGGACCATGCTCTTCGCAGACCTCCTCGGCGCCCTCGACACGCTTCCGGAGAAAATCCCCGCGGAATTGCTTTCCAAGCTCAACGAGGGACGCAAGGCGGACCTCATCCCCGACGCATTCCTCGACGCGGGGCCAGCCGAGGACATCAAGTGGCGGATAAACGATTTCAAGTTCCTGGACGAATTTGAATTGTATGGCCTCCAGATACGCTATCGGTTCAACGAGGAAATCTTGCCACTCATCGAGAAAAAAGCGAGAAAGTAGAATCCGTTTGATATGCACGTGATGCGTGATGCTTGACAAATGAGGATGAAAGAGGGCCACGTAGAGGGAGACGGGATTACTTTCCGATGAGCTTCAAGAACGCCGCGGCGTCCATGGTCTTGATGCCCAGGCTCCTTGCTTTTTCCAGCTTGGCCGGACCCGCGTTGTCGCCGATGACGAGCAAGTCCATGTTCTTGGACACGCTACTCGTCCACGTCCCGCCAGCAGCGATAACGAGTGCTTCCAGGTCGTCTTTCTTGTAGCCTGGCACCGAGCCGGTGATGTAGATGCGCTTTCCCTCGACGGGAGACGGAGCACTGCCTTTGCTCGCTGGTTCCGTAGCTGGCTTCCCCGGTGCGACGATAGTTACCCCCGCGTCGAGCAGGTCCTGGTACAACCGCGCGTCCTTGAGCGTCCCGACGATGCTCGCCGACGTTTCCGGGCCGATCCCCGGTATCTCTTCCAGCCGAGCGGTCGACGCGCCGACGACGCCCGCGAGGGTGGGTATCTCCTTGGCGATCGCCCTGGCGGTCACTTTCGACAGCCGCGGGATGCCCAGCGCCTCCAGGAACGTCGCCAGCGGCATCGCCATCTTCCCGCGCAGCTGCTCCCACATCTTCTCGCCGTTCTTGCCGAACATGGCCGCCAGCTTCTCCTTCGACAGCGCGTACAGCGCCGCGGGCTTGCGCACGCCTTCCTCGTCCCACAGTCGCCGCAGGCTCTTCTCGCCGATTTGCTCGATGCCGACGACCGAGATATAATTCATGAGCCGCTGGTACCCCGCCTCGCCGCAGCCCGCGTTCGTGCAGAAGATGTTCGTCCCGTCGGACCGCACGACGCTACTACACTCGGGACACTTCCCCGGCACCGTCGCATGGCCGCTGCCCTTCTCGGCCACGGCGTTGATCTTGGGAATCACGTCGCCCGAGCGCACGATGAACACCTTGTCTCCCGGCGCGAGATCGTTATCCATGACGAACTTGGCGTTGTGGCACGTCGCGTTGGATATCGTCGCGCCGCCCAGCTCGACCGGCTCCAGCCGCGCGACCGGCGTGAGTTTCCCCGTGCGCCCGACTTGCCAATCTATCCCGAGCACGGTCGTCGTGTCCTCGCGCGCGGGGAACTTCACCGCCGCCAGCCACCGCGGGTGGTGGTCGGTCGCCCCGAGCGCCGCTTGCACGCCCGCGTCTGCGACCTTGAACACGAGCCCGTCCATCTCGAAATCGATCGCATCCCGCTTGGCCAAGATACTATCGAACACGCTCGCTGCCTCGGCAGGGGCGATAATCCCTTGATCTGCGCATTGAAATCCCCAAGAGCCCAGCAGGTCGATCTTCTTGTCCACGTCCATCGGCTTGTCCCGAACGATGATGTCCCAGGCCATGAAGCGGAGGCCGCGCTCGCTCACGAGGGCCGGGTCCTTGGCCTTCAGTGTGCCCGTCGCGAGGTTCCGCGGGTTCTTGAACGATTCCGCATGGCTGATCGCGTTGAACTTGCTGACGGGCATGTAGGCTTCCCCGCGCACCTCGACGATGCCACGCGTCTCGGGACTAGCGGCAGGAACCTGGTGGGGCACGTCGCCGAGGCGGAAACACTGCGCAGTGACATCCTCGCCCTTCCGGCCGTCGCCACGCGTGGCTCCCTTGACGAGATGCCCGTCAACGTAGACGAGTTTCACCGATAGCCCGTCGACCTTGTATCCCCACGCGAGCCGCTGGCCGCGAGCCCACGGGACAACATCCGCGATGCTGGCCAGCTTCTCCGCGGACAGCATAGGCGGATCATGCGGCACGTCGCCCGTGACATCGGTGCCGACGAATTCAAGAACCGGATTCTTTGGATCGACTTCCCGCAGCTGCTGTTCAAGGCGATCATATTCCGCGTCGGACATGATCGGCTTTCCCTCGTAATACGCCCGCTTGGCCTCGACGATCCGCTTGGCCAATTCTCGTGCGAGTGATTTCATGCATGGATCCCCTCGTTTCTCGCGTGCTGATGATATCGACCTGGATCCACGGACATCCACATGTCGTCTCGGCGCACCGGCCGCCGATCGAACGAGCGTTCATAATTCAAGATGTCGGCAATCTCAGTCGGATACATCAGTAACTATACCTGCATCACGCATTTAAACCACAAGGAAAGACGGGCGCGGGGATGAAAACATGCTGGTTGGACACGCGCCGGTCGAACAGCTCCCCTGTCGATAGCCAGTTCACCTTTTTAGAAAAAAAATGCCCCTCTAACAGGTATCTTCCTTGAATAGCCATCGAAAAAGAAATTGGTGAAATGGGGAGCAGGTTGCTCAGTCACAGAAATCGAGTTTCTTGAGGTCGGCAATATACTTGGCCTTGTCGACGATCCCGGCCGAATGTTGGAATAAATACCTATCTTCGATGCGATCGGTGAATAATCCAAAGCTGCGGCCGTCATCGTCGAACAAGAGGTTTGCATCCGTGGTGTTGCCGCAGTTACTGCATTTCCCGGATATCTTCGTCGACTTGTAATCGATGAGCTTGAATTTCGTCGAGTCCAGCTTGTACTTTGCGATGTGGATCTTAAACGGGACCACGACCTCGTCTTGTCCCTTGATGCTCAGCGCGGGTGCGTCCCACGAGACGATGTTCGCTTTCTTGCATTTTTTACACTCGCTGGCGAGGAAATCCGGCAGTTTGACCTTCAGCATTGGGATCACGCTATTGGTTGCTTGATCGAGGGAACACGTTAAAAACCTTAAGCCTTTCGGATCGTGGACATGCCGTGCCCGGATTCCGATGCCGGGCGCTAGCACGCCCAGGCGCGGCGCAATTGCTGCACGAGCAGCGGGATGTACGTGTCTATCCGATCCAGAACGGCCACGTACTTGTCATACTCGGGGATGAGCACAGGATCCTCCACGTCATCGATGGTCCCGTTGGCAGCATCTGAAAGCAAGAATGTCTTATCGCGGTAGCGCCGCGGGACGAGCATCTCGATGATTTCCCGCGTGGGCGCGATGATGAAGTCGACGGCCTCGATCTCGTCCTTGTGCTTGCGCATGGAACGTGGTGAAAACTTTCCAATTCGCTCCGTGCTGACGCCCGTTTCGAGCAAGCGCCGGACCGTGAAGGCGTGTATGCGCGGGCTGATCATGAAACCCCCGCTCGCGGCGATGACCTTCTTCTTCGGGCAAGGCTTCGCGTTCATCGCTTGCTCGAATTTCATCTCCATGTACGGGGAGCGGCAGATGTTGGCGCCGCACACGAACAGCACGCGGACCACTTCCTTGTCCTTGAGTGCCCTGGCAAGTGCCTCGAAGGCATCCTTCCGAGAGGTGTCTGGCACGATCTTACCCATGAGCGTTGATTAAAAAAGGATGGATGGGAATGAGGGCGCGGGATGCCCTACATCTTCAGCTTCAGCTTCTCCCGCTCGAGTTCCCTCGCTTCCTCCATGGCAGCGGGGTAGAGATCCATCGGGAACCGCCCGTGCAGTTTCGGGCTCGCCCGGCAACCCCATTCCGCGAACTTGTACAGGGGATAGGCAAGCGTGGAGATTGGCTTCTTGACCATGGAGGCCGCCTTCTTGAACTCGGCAAGCGTGTTCTCGTCGTAGAAGCCGAAAAAACCGCAAAGGAACGAGTAGAGGTAAAAGAACAGGAAGATCGCCAGTATAAATTCGGCGAGGATGAGCCACCCCGTGAAGATGAATGTCAGCGCCCAGAGGATGACGTAAATGATCGCCGACGACACGATAGGCGCCACCCACGAGTTCCAGATGTACAGCTTCGGCTTGCCGACCTTTCGCCTGATGATCGTCCATCCCAGCGACGTCTTGATGATGAGCATTGGTATGTGCGAGTAGAGGATGATCATGATGTCCTTGGTGAACGTGATGAAGATGGCAAGGAGCACCATCTTCCCGCCTTGTTCGATGATCCAGATGGTCGCCGCCCGCCCCGTGTAACCCGTGCCGTTCAGGGCTCTATCGCTCAACCACGTCCACGGCTGCCACAAGCTATACACGAGCATCAATGGTATGAAACGCGTCGCGCCTTGCCACGCGTCGCCGGCGAGCAACTCGATGAATTTGCTCCCGATCGCCGCGAGCAATACCGTGATGAAGAAGATGACGAGGTTCGACCACTTCATGCCTTGCGCGAGGGTGAAATCGAGGAGATATTGCTTCTTGTGCGAATGCGCCTCGGATATTGGCGCCAGGAAGCCCTCCGTGAGAAAGCCGACCAGTGCCGTGACTTGCATAAGCATGTTCGCGTACCCGTACAGCCCCATTTCCTCGTTATAGTTCGGGAGGAACGTGCCGAGTAGCCAGACCTGGAACATCAAGGCGATCGGAACCCAGACGTGACCAATGCATTCCTTGCCGCCGAACACGAGGGCTTCCTTGAACTCGGCCCGATTGAAATCGACGCGGAAGATGGTGTTCACGGAGAACCCGAGTTTCTTGTAGAAGCCCATGAGGATGAAGAAATTGCCCCACTCGGCCACGTATTGTCCCACGCAGTATCCGATCCCCGACCAGAACGCCTCGCCATACGGGTGATCCTTGAAGACCGCACGAAAGATCAGGATGAACGCGTATTGCGATAGCAGCATGATGACCATCTGGTAGAGCAAGTTGCCGAGGTTCTGCAAGTCGGTGCGCTGCATGCCCTGGAAGATGTACATGAACACGAGGAAGAATCCCGGATACTGGATGAGCGAGTGCAAGATGACCATCCACGACAGGTGGGCGAACGTCGATTCTGGGAATACCATCGAGCCGATAAATGAGATCGAGATGATCTGGACGACGCCAGATAAAAGCTGCCACCACACGAATATCTGTATGTAGTGCACCGCCTTCTGGGGCTGTTTGACGCGGTATTGAGCGAAATACTTGGCCAGGGCGATGGACGTGCCGACGTCGAACGCCATCCAGATTGCCTGGAAAAATTGTTTTATCCAGTCGAACCAGCCGGCCACCTGGGGAAAAGGCATTATCCAGCGCGGGAATATAACGCCCGTGAGCACGATCTGGGGGATGCCGAGGATGATGCCCGCGAAGAGGCCGAACAAGAAGCCGCTGATCTGCTTATGCGTGCCGATCTGCTCCCACGAGTCCGAGAGGTCCGCGTGTTCTGGTTCTTCAGTCCCCTCGCCCTTGACCTTGGTGATCTCGGCCATCGCCTTCTCGCTCAGCACGATCTGGCTCCGCTTCGAGCGATATCGCTGGTAGAAGAAGAGACTGAAGGCGGCGATACCGAGAGTGCACACGAGGATCCCGATCCAGAGCGTGTCGCCGGCGTGCGGGACGGGGGAATATGCCCACTTCGCGAAGGTCGGAATCGTGGCGGGGTTGCTGGTGAAGAGATAACTCGTCACGAGGAAGATCATGTAGTTGAAATACGGCCAGAGCTCGATCTGGTAATTATTACCCCCGGGCACCGCCCACGGCGTGAACAAGACGAGCTTGCCGTGGCTCCCGGCAGGATCGAGCTGCAAGAAAAAGGGGATGCTGCTGTCGTTGGCGGCGCTGAGCAGCACGGCCTTCGTCACGTTCAAGTTCTTGATGATCGTGTGGTTGCGGATAGACGGGGCGGACGACCATTGCACGTTGCGCACGATCGGGTGGTTCTCTTGCCCGGTCGTGTAGTCGATGCCAACCGTGCCGGGCTTCGGAACGTTGCTACTGCTCGATGTCGCGGTGATGTTCAACGAGAGCAGCAGCGCCTCCATATTGGCACTCCGTGGCCCGAAAATGGCGAAGATGCCACCGCCCGCCGAGTAGAACGATGACAAGCTCGTGATCTCGGAGGCATTCAAGGCATAGTTGGAGATCACGACTGCCTTGAAGCCATTATTGTTGAGGAAAGTCGCGTCGAAGGGAATGTTCTTCGAAATGCTGAACTGCGGGTCGAGCCGCAGCGCTTTTTCCACTTGCGAGTCTACATCCCCGGAGAGGAACAGGATTTTCGACGTGGTGCCAGACTGTCCCGAGTGTATCGCCCCGCCAGCCAAGCCGCTCGTTTGCGCCTGGTTCACCGAAGCAAACAAGCAAACGAGCGATACGGCGACGACGCCGAGGACCAACCCCGCTGAAAATTTTTTCTTTCGTGGTTCGAGTTTCTTGCCGGCCATGATGCTGATTCGGCACCTCGCTATAATTAGCTTTCATTCGCCGTCGTGCTTTCACGGTTTTCTCCGATAACGGGGACGTTTATGGTCTAGGGAACGATCGATACGTCCATGCCCCGCGAGCGCTTCATCCCGACCGTCATCGACCCTGATCTCTGCCACTTGTGCGGTCGCTGCTACAATGCTTGCCGGAACGATGCGATCGTGATCCAGGGGCGGCATCGCTGGGTCGACTACCGGAAATGCACGGGCTGCCTCACGTGCACGCACGTGTGTCCCTACAACGCGATCAAGGTCACGAGTGCCACGGGGGGGACGACCCTCGGGATCGACATCGACGCGGGCAAGTGCGTGACGGCATCGGGCTGCCAGGAATGCGTTGAACGCTGCCCGGTTGGGATATATGCGAAGCGAGTGGAGGAGATCGTCGTGGACGAGGGCAAGATCAAGTACTGCAGGGCTTGCAAGGCGTGCGAGTCCAACTGTCCCGGGCACGCCGTGAAGGTCGTCCAAACGTGATCGCCTTGTTAACGGGTTACGCCCCGTGTTAAGCCGGTATTTGTCAAGCCTTATGAGACCGTTTAACTGATCCTTTTTACATTCTAAAGCCTTTCTGTTTCAGTCTATTCAACGCTTGATGTCACGACTGAAATGATACATGCCCGTGCAATGCCGTCTCTACCCATTTTAACGTAAGCGTCTCGGCTTTGGGTGAAGTTTATATCCGTGTGATACCCATATTTGTCTAAAGCCCGTGATGTAAAGGTGGACGAATCATGGCTATCATGACGGAAAACAATTATTTCGAGAAGTATGGGCTCCAGCTCGTGGCGGATAAAGTGTTCAAGGTGCGCGACGAAAACGGGACT
>JAUQYZ010000250.1 GCA_030587475.1 Candidatus Sigynarchaeum calidifontis | reverse complement strand
CGTCCTGGTGCTCGGCATGATGCTGCACAACTGGTGGCGGGTCGCGCGAGTGAGACAGGTCGTGGCGTGGTTGCATGCCCGTGGCAGGCCGGTCATGCTGTGGAAAGACGTGCGGCCATGGATCAGGATTCCCGTCGAGCGTGGCATCTCGGGACTCGTCGACGCCGTGACCTTCACGACCCGGGTCTTAACCGAGGGAATTATGTCGATTATGAAAAAAACAATAAAAGGTGCAAAATGATGGTCACTTAGTGAGATTGATATAATTAAGTCAAGTACTGGTAAAAGCACGCGTAGCTACAAAACGACCCATCCGAGTTGTGATCTGAATTTAGAAAGGGTATTCTATCCGTTTCTCAGAGATGGATCTCACGTATCTACCTTGTTGAACTTCAGATATAGAGCGCGCGAGTACATCAAAGATTATATCAAGAGGGCGGAGCAAGAAAGGGATGATGAGCCACAAACAACACCTACGGTCGATCTGGAACGATATAAAGCGGCTCCAGATGCTTTCATCATCGACCAACATTTTATCGATCAACTAGTGATCGGTGACTTGAAGAAGAGACAAAATCTCCCCTTAATACAGTACATACTAGATACAATAGTCGTAGAATGCATCAAGATAGAAAACATCGAGGAAATCTCCTTCGATCAGAAGGAGATCCTAGAACATCTTATAGAATTCAGGGAGATAGCAGATAATGTCCAAGGTGCCGATAATATCATGGCGATGATGCAGAAGAGACGAAAGGACGAATTTCACGCCCGGATCAAGGTTTTTTTACAGCAACGATTCCCGATAGTATTCCCGAATTGGGAACAGATTTCTCCTCTATTGAAAAAGATCCTAATGATTATTGATGATTTCATGGAGATCTGGCGGAGTAACAAGCCAATAAACGAAAATGAATCGACATCAAAAGCCCTCCATTTATTGAAGCGTCGCATTGGTATCGTCCATCGAGTGATTCAAGATTTTAAACATAACTTAGAATTCGAGATCGCCTCCGCTCCTGATATGATCCTCCCCCCGGTGAAGCGATTGCGTGTCATGCAGAGTGCATTCGACACCATATTACGTGAAGTGTTCCTTGACAAGTCTAGCAACGCGGTACTGAATGCCCGAGATCCGAGCGAGATTTCTTTCTCATTTCGTGTCGAGTGCAGACCTTCGGCGGAATTAGTGAAGATCTTGGGTGAGAAAATCGATAAACGTACTACTAAATTCGATTTGCTGCAGAAATACGTTAGAGTCGCTATCGAGATTGAAAATAGGAAAGAATTACCCATTGGAATGCAAGAATTCGATAAAGAGTCGAAACGTGATGTTGATGTTCATTCTTTAACCGCTATGCACGATTTTATAGATGAATATAATAATGATGTCAAAGAATTACGAACCCTCAAAGAAAGACTAGAAGACGAAAACCGATCTATTCTTGACGTGTTCTTGGACGATCCAATTAAGGCATCTGACTTTACCGGCTATCTAACACTCCGGGAATATGATGTAGTCGGGGCATTCAACGAGATCATCTCGCTTCAATCATTCTTTGGATCAGGATTCAATGTTGATCTTGATAAATTGAAGGCTATGATGAAAAGACATCTCGAACAATTTGTATATGCTCTGCACAGGCAAGAAGAGAAGAGATTAGCCGAACACGAAGGACCCGAGAATCCGAAGGCATATTATACAAGAAAATGATGCGTTATCATAATACAACTCTAATGCCTAGCATGCAGACCGATTTAGTTCAAAAGGCGGTTTCTACTTTTCTCGCAAGCAATCGCCGTCGGTGCTGTAGATGTCCCACGCATACTCGCACGTCGCGACACTTTTGCACGCCCGGCACGTGAACTCGCCGTACCGGGTCTCCATCGCCCCGAGGCACTGCCCGCACAGCCCGCTCGGGTGCGCCGCAGGCTCGTGCCGGCACGAGTAGCAAACGGGAGTCGCCATTTCACGCCACCACCGGGGCGTGCACGCCGATGTAGTTTATGATCAACGTCACGATGCCGCCCGTGCCGATCAAGGTGCCGATGCCCGTGATGGCGACGCCGAGCAGCAAGAGCTTGATGGGCGTGCCGCCGCTGCCGCCGCGGCCGGCGAGGAACCAGGCCGCCCCGATGGCCATCATTAGGTTCGCGCACCAGCCGATCTTGTCGAGCAGCCACGTCGTCGTCGTCTCGTAGGCGTACATGACCGGCCCATCCGGGAAGGTCGCCAGGCCGATCTTGGCGACGCCGTCGAACGTGACGGGCACCGCGCCGAACTGCTGCGCGGCGAGCGCCACGAAGATGCCGACCAGGATGGCGCCGTACGCGACGACCGAGATGCCGTCCCGCCGGTTCATGCACAAGAACGCGAGCCCCGCGATCATGACGAACATTCCCGCGAGGAGCGCGATCACGACGAGATTGGCGAAGATCGACGAGAAGATGAACCGCATGGTCGCGTTGAAGTCGAACTGTGCTATCATGCTTCTTGTTCCCCCTCCGGATCATCGATAGACAAGCCTGGCCTGGCGGGCACGGCCGCGTCCTTCTGCTCGATGCCGCCGGTCGTGATGGTGAACGTCGTCTCGTCGTCGCACGACAAGTACGAGATGCGGCCGGTCTTGCCGCCGGGGCCGATCACGTGCCGCACGACGGCTTGTTCTGGCTTGAACGAGGCGATGATGGCTTCCCCCGTCGGCCGCTCTTGATCCGCGCCGGGCTTGTACCCGACCCCGTTCACGAGCAGCAGCGGCACCTTGCACGAGTTGCACAGCAAGACGAGCCTCGCCAGCTGCTCGCGGGCCTGGATCCACAACACGCGCTTGAGCACCGGGTCCTCGATGGTCTGGTCGATGCTGCCGAAGGCCGTGTCGAGCACGACGAGGCCGGGGCGCCACTTGGCGAGGTTCGATTGCAGCAGCTTGAGGGCATTGTCGAGCGCGAGCGGGTTGGCAGCCTTGTTGATCAAGATGCGGCTCGAATAGTCTTTGCCAACCAAGGCTGTCGAGATTTGCGCGAACCGGGACCCGGACAAGCCCCCGCCCGCGTCGATCCACGCGACCGGGCGCCCGCGGGTCGCCACCGACGCGGCACAGCACGAGGCGATCGTCGTCTTGCCTGTCGCTGCTTGCCCGAACATGTGGTAGACGCCCGGCTCCAGGTTCCCGCGGGCCAGGTTGTAGAGCAGCACCATGCTAGGCATCGCCCTCCGTGGTCATGGCCCACCACTTCACGAGCTCGGCGAACGTGGCGGACGTGCGGTCGATCTGCAGGGACTTGGACGATTCGGAGCAGCGCACCGCGCCGTTCTTGTCCACGTAGACCGTGAGGCAGTGGATGGGGTTGCCGTGGAGGATAAGGTGTGCGAAGGGGTAATGCGGGGCGTCGGCGAGCTCGGCGGCCGACACCTTCACGGTGAAGGTCTTCTTGCAGATGTCGCACGTCGATTGAAGACGTAGGGCCTGGACGGGCGCCGCCGGGCGGGCCGGCATGGAGATCCTGGTCGATTCGATCATAATCCGGTGAAAAATCTATGTTAAAAAGCGAAAAACCGGCGTTAAGACCGTCACATTTATAGAGGTTCTGTATAGGTCATTTTATAAGAATGGCGCATATGGGAACGAAAATGGGTGAGACCCACACTTTCGAATACCATCTCCGCGAGGCCGACGTAATCAAGCCCGAGTTTATCGAGAAGACCATCCAAGCACGGGGTATAAAGACCGAGAATCTGACCATTGCCCAGAAGCCGGAGACGGTCATCATCGAGGTTTTCGACTCGGTGCTCGACAAGGAGGGCATCCCGACAGAGAACAGGTATCACGAGGTTTTGCTAGAGGGAGGCAAGAGCAGTATGACGAGCGAGTTTTCCGTCGACTTGCGCCGATATCCCGACATG
>JAUQYZ010000344.1 GCA_030587475.1 Candidatus Sigynarchaeum calidifontis | reverse complement strand
CATCTGGAACTCGTCGACGTAGTATATGTAGCAGTAGCGCGTCCAGTTCTTCGAGACCAGGTGGGCTTGCACCCCCGCCAGCCACTTCTCGAGCCGGTTCATGAGACCGGGATTGTCGACGAACGGCGTCCTGCCGTCGTACGTCCAACCCGGGCCACCGTCGAGCGAGAAGCTGTTCGCCCCCAGGTCGAGCCTCGACTGGACCTGGGCGTCCCAGTAGGCCCAGTCGAACGTATAGTCCGAGCCTGTCCAGGTCGACGGGATGGACACGCCGTAGTCGTTGATGCGGTGGTCGGCGAAGTTTTGCACGACGCTCGGTATCCACGATTCGCCGCCGATCTGGGTGCGGAGGTGCCGCGTGCGGGGCACCGTGAAGTTCCAGACCTCGATCGACAGGTCGACCGTTTCGTGCTGGCCGGCGCCAAATGCAAGATCGATGGTACCGAGATACCGGCCCGCCGTGGCATTGTATGGCGTCCGCAGCGAGACCCAGAGCACGTGGTTGGTGCCGGGGCCGAGATCCATGCTGCTGAACGGCACCAGCACGTCGTGGTACTCGCCACCGAGCACCCGCTGCTCGTACCGGACCGTGCACGCGTTGGCGGGGATGCGGGTCGACGGGATGGACACGTGGTCGAAGCCCGTGACGTTCCATGAGAAACTGCTGAGGCCGCTCGTGAACGGTCGCACGACGATCTGGAACGCGTTGTACTCGTTCCGTGCCGTGGTGATGTTGACGGCCGACACGTGCATAGCGGGATCGTCGGCGACGATCATGTCCTTGTCCACCCTCGTCGCGCTTCCCTCCAGCCAGATGCAATAGTTTCCCAAGGAATAGGCGATGATCGGTCTCGCCTGGGTCTCCTGGAACGCGATGCCGGCGGACGCTGCTGCCGCGGCCGAACACCCGACGAAGGCGATCAACGTTACTGCGTGGACATGTTTCGGCAGCGCTTTCCTCGCCGGCTTCATCGCCGCGACTACCCGCGCTGGTGCCTCGCTACCTTTCGCGGCCGCCGGCACGATCCAGCCCGTGACCGCCCGGATGATGCAGATGGCCGCGAGCAACCCGCCGAACACGATGCACAGCCAGTAGAACAGGCTGCCCACGACGCTCGACGGGTCGATCGGCCCCATCGGCCACTCGGGGTTCCCGCCGGGGAAGTCGAGGGCGACCCCGAGGGGGATCACGAGCATCCCCGTGGCGATGAAGGAGATCGCGATCAGGATGACGCGGTTGGTCGAGTCGCCCCCGTGCCCTGCATGGTCGAAGCCCGAGTCCTTCAAAAAATCGCAGAACATGATCCCCATCGCGAAGCCCACGTTGGCAAGGTTCGTGATGCCGTGCAAATAAGTGAAAGGGAACCTCACGTCGAAGGTTCCGTCGTAGGCGTTGTACCCGGCGCTCGCCGAGCTCTCGTACACGAGAAGCAAGTTTACCATCAACAAGACGACCGCGAACGCCGCCATCGCGTGCCGGACGCCCTTGAAGCGCGCCAGTGCCCAATAGATCCCGGCCCCCGCGACCGCGAACAGCGCGATCGTACCGATGACCTCCGGGTAGAAGAGTTCGTAGTCGTAGGTGTAGAAGAAGAACGCCATGACGAACGTCGTGAGGATGTACCGCAAGCCATCGAAAAAGCTCACTGTGCTTATTTGGAGCTTCTTGGCAATGCCCTTGACGATTGACAAGCGGAGCTTGCCGCGGGCGATGCCCAGGTACACGAATGACGGGGAAATGAGGAGCATGAGAAACAGCGTGACCAGCGGCAGCACCTCGTTGATGTAGAGCACCTGGCGGATGCGGTTGCCTTGCCAGATAAATTCGAGCACGAACGACAGGTCAGCCGGGTACACGATGGCGCTGGCGAGGGCGAGCCCGCCGAACACGAGCAGAGGGATGAAATACACCCAGAAGTCGAAGGACTTCGTCCCCGCGGCCGCGAGCCGCAAGGACACGCGCTGGAGGAACCCGACGTTGCCAGGAGCGGGGCCGGGGGAATTGGTATCGACGTCCATTGGTTCGAGCATCAAGTTACCCGCCGGGCGGCCGGGTTTTGTCTCGGCGGCGGCGAGGGCCAGGCTCCCCACGGTCGCCGCGAGGAACAGGATGGCGGGGCCGGGGAAGTTCACGGCGCGGAAGAGGAACATGGCGGCGCCCAGTGTCCCGAACGCCGCGGCGACGACCAGCGCCGACGCCGCGTTCCGCGACCGCACCCCGTCCGCGTCGCCGCTCTCTGCCACCTTCGAGATGAGGAACGACAGCGCGGCGACGATCTTCACCGAGGTCGCGCCCAGGAAGCAGCCGACCACGCCGCCGTTGTACCGCAGGAACCAGCCACCCTGGGTTAGCCACGGCTCGTGCGTGTGGCCCGAGAAGTCGAGGTATGCAATGATGACGAGGATTGCTGAGACCGCCGCGGCGATGTCAGCCACCCGCGCGATGATCGCCGCCTTTTCTCCTTTAAAAAAGGAAACCAGGACCATCGCGAGGACCAGGCTCAAGATGATGATGATCACCGCCAGCGGGAAGTCGTTGTTCTCGCCAAAGATCATGAGCATGAAGGGCGAGAACGCGATGATGCCGAAGAACAAGAAGGCCGAGAGGCCGAAGCCAACCGAGAGGATCTCGTACGGGTAGTCGCGCAGCACGTTCATGGGTGTTACTCGCCCGCACGTGATATAAAGGTCATCGGCGATCCAGCGCCCGTGCGCTACCACGCGTATCGGACGACGCGGAGCCGGGCGAGCGTGTTCTGTGGGATATGCTTGATCGTCTTCTCGGTCACGTGGAACTCGGCACCAGAGTCCAAGCAGTAGGCGATCGACATGCAATCGATGTGTGATAGCGTCGACGCGTGCTGGCAGCGGATTTTCCCAGCGCTGAAGAGCAAATCCCGATCCAATTCGATGCACCCGATCGGATAGTCATCCAGGAGGTTCTTAAGCAGTATAGCGGCATCTTTTGCCCCGCGTGTCGTGCACTGGTGAAAAAACACTTCGCTAAGAACGGGATTCACGATGCTAGCTCGAACGGTTCCTTCTCTCACGCCATCCAGGAGCATCTCGACTTGCTTCGTGCAGTTCTCCGACAAGAAGAGATCCAGCACGCCGGCATCGAGACAGACTTTCTTCATGGTTTCTCATTCTCGAGCCGGAGTTCGGTTTCATGGTCTTCATCAAATACCCGGCCAAGCTTCTCCTTCGAAACCTTGCGCACGGCTTTCAATTCCTCGATGGTAAGGCATGGAATGATCTCGAGCGCGCCATCGATGACCATAAAGGTGATCCTCGACCCTTCCTTGAAGCCGAATCTGTCGCGGATGGCCTTCGGAATGGTCACCAAGGCGCGCTTGTTGACGATGGCATTACGCGTTTTGTCCATGATGATCGAAGTCAACATCGTGACATCATGACCCTCTATTTGACATCGCGTGAATCGTTGATTCAGCGGGTGAAACATTATATAATTGGGATTATCATAATTTATATAATATAGTTGCGCTTGTGTATCCTGGTGACTATGACGAGCAGTTTCAAGGACAGGAGGAAGGAACTCGAGGACATCACGAGGATCCTGGATTCGGAGAAGTTCGAGTTCCTCGTGGTATTCGGCCGCCGGCGTGTCGGTAAAACGGCGCTGATCTTGAAGGCCATCGAGCAAAAAAAGCACGTGTATTTCCTTTCGGAGCTCATCGAGAACATGCCCAGGTTCATCAGCACGTGTGCAAATGTCGTGCCCGATATTACGAAGTTAAAGCCGGATTTCCATACGTTGTTAGAATATCTGAAGGACAAGCTCGATGCCCTCGTGATCGACGAGTTCCAATATCTCGTCAACGAATACCCGAACTTGCCCTCATTGCTCCAGTCGTTGATCGACGGGCAATTACAAGACACCCGGTTGAAATTGATCATCATCGGCTCCTCTATATCAATGATGAATGCGCATGTGTTGTCCAGCCCTTCGCCACTCTACGGGCGGAAGACCGCGGCCTTGAAGCTCGGGCCAGTGTCCTTTACCGAGCTGCCCGCATTTTTCCCCAGGTCATCATTCGCCGAATTACTCGAGATCTACGCGTTTTCGGGCGGCATCCCGTATTACATGAACATGATAGATGCATCGAAGGGATTCTGGTCGTGGCTGGATGAAGAATTGCACCGGCCCACTTGCCTCTTGGATCAAGAAATCGATTTCTTGATGCGCTACGAGTTCACCAAGCCCGACACGTACATGCGGATAATGGCTGCGATCGCCACGGGCTGCACCCGCATGAACGACATCGCCACGCGCCTCAACGTCAAGACGACCGACCTGACCGTCTACATCACGAATCTCCTGTCGGTCGATTTCATCACCAGGGAGATACCGATTACCGACAGCCCGAGATCGCGGAACGGCAGGTATTACGTGAAGGACCGGTTCATGGCCTTCTGGTACCGCTGCATGTTACCCAACAAGAGCGCCCTGGAACAACGCATCCTTGGCGTGCCGACGATCAAGCCCCGTTTCGACACTTTCCTCGGCGGGGTGTTCGAGGATGTCGTGCGGCAATACCTGATTTTGACCAGGCCGTTCCCGTTCACGAGCATCGGGCGGTGGTGGTGGAAGGACAACGAGATCGACTTGATCGCCCACGACGAGCCGAGCGCGACCATGACTTGCATCGAGTGCGAGTGGTCGGACAACGTGCGGCCGGTGGACTTGCTCGAGCCATTGGTGGAGAAAATGGGTCTCGTGCCGCTGAAGCGAGGGACGGAAAGGATCTACCTTTTTGCCCGGAGTTTCACGTCGACCGTGACGTCGTTCAGCGGGCACGACGTTCGATGCGTCGACGCTGCTGAAATGGAAAAGGTAATTCACACACGGTGAGCGTCCGTGTGTGCATAGCGAGCATGAAACGCCATGTTTCGAGACAAATGGCTTGAGATCTTGCTCCTCATCGTGCCATCTGTTCACGCGACATGCTCCCGCGGTTGCTGATGTAATCCCACGGACGATATTCGATGGGCTTAAATGATTTTTCCCTATTGCTGACACGAGGATAAAAAAAAAGTGATACTTGATTGGATCGAAAGTTTTTATACGAAGCCATGAAGGCGGATTACATTAAGTTTAGATTTGATGACAAGCGTGCTTGCGAAAGATTCCTTGATCTCCTGGTGAATGCCCAGGAATTGTTCGACAAGGGCAGAATCATCGAAGGTGTCGGAGCCTTGACTTCGATCGAGAAGATCGAGCTAAAGCACGAGAATCCAGACCGGGACCACATGCGGCACGCCGCGGTGCAGCTACTCTCGATCGTGCTCCCCAAGCATCCGGAGGCCATTTCGACCTTGAACCCTCAAGTTCTTTCGATGGTGGCGAGGATCAGTTCCACATTCCTAAAAGAAAAGGCGTACGGCCTTCTTGCCGTTGGATACAAGGCGATCCCTTCGGCTCGAGCCGAGTTCGACGAAATCGTTGATATATTGCTTGGATTGCTGAAGAAATACCCCTTCTGTGACTCGTTTGCGTATGCAATCTACCCTTTGCTCGAAAATCTCATGAAGATTTTGAAGGGAACCAACTCACCACGCATGGCCGATATCATTTCCTATATCAAGAAAAACTTTCTTTATTTTGAGGACGACCATTATAGAAAGAAATTAATCGAGCTGCTGGAATCTGCCGGCGACCTTTCCGGCGCAAGAGACTTGGAGCAATCTTTCTCCGACCGAATCGAGACCAGTGCAGAAACGGAGATATCTATAGGTATATACGTTTATGACGATCGTTTTTTCCCTACCCGAACGCAAATTATCAAGGTTATCAAGATTTTATACGAATTTGGCATCATTGATGAGGCTGGTAGAGACGTTCTCATGACGGATATATTCTCCCAACATTTCGATGAAGATGGATATCTGATCTTCAGTGAAGAGGACACCATGACCTTCCGTTATAAACTTAAGAATGAATTTAGTCAATTAGCCGAGTACGGTGAGCTTATCTTGTCCTTACCTGAGGAAATATACGAGAGGGAGAATAATGAAGAATGGAGACCAACGGATCTAAGGTACAAGGATCGGACGCCTTGTTTCACGATACTCTCTTTTTTCTATCCAGAATCGAAGGGCATCGATTTAGTTGAGGACAAGAAGTATCCTGCGATTACGAGCGATTTACTACAAAAACTTTCAGACACATTAAACCACAGAGTCGTCTTCGGTTATATTCCCGATGATTTTGATTAAATGGACAAAGAGGGTTAGATCGAGGCAGTGATTGCTGCTCATTAAATTTTCCCACACCAAGACTCGGAATCGAACGAAGTCTTGAGGATTTTTGATCGATCCCCCATTCCTGGTGGCTCGACAAGCCTTCAAGGTGCGCCATATTAGATGCCTCGTTTATGGCATAGATATGGCGTGCGGATTTATTGGGCAACAATAAATCATTTTTATTTCGATAATACGGGGGGGTTTCCCGACTTATTACTACATAAGTCATGAAGACAAAAATAATTCTCGATCTTCGCCAGTTGTGCATCCATTTCATGCAATGTTTAATTTTTCCCGTGATCTTAGACCCTATGAGCGCCACGATCTTGATGCCGGCGATGATGGCATTATAACGCGGGCCAATCACTTTTGCCCCATGTAACCAGCTCGTGCGCTGGCCATCGCCGATGATGTCCCCTCGTTTCTTCACGATGCTGTTGATGCCTTCGTT
>JAUQYZ010000330.1 GCA_030587475.1 Candidatus Sigynarchaeum calidifontis | reverse complement strand
GCCTCGGAGCAAGGCTCGAGTGGCTTTTCATTAACAAGAATGGATCCAGGCAGCTGCTGGCCGTGCAGCCGGGCGATGACACGCGCCGCGTTTGCCACTACAGCAGCCTCTGACTCGAGGAGGCCGAGCTCCGGCTCGAGCCCGCTGCATGACAAGGCTTCGGCGAGCTTCGGATCGCCCTTGATCTTCTCGATCTCTTCGTTAGCGCGCCCGATTTGAGCAACTTCGATGATGCGACCGAGGCTTTGGAAATATGCTCCCCACCATTCTGGCGATCTCACTGCTCTGCACGCGTTCCTTGTTCGCGGTTTTATCCCCTCGCTCGATACTTGACTTGGTGTCACTACCCGCCCAACGGACGCCGGATCCTTGAACCGGCGCTTGGCCGTTCCCACTTCTGCCACGAACGGGTCTTTCGTTAATGCGGTAGGCCTTGTCAAGTCATGGTTCGGAACCCCGATCGCCCGGGTCTTGAATACCTTGTACTTGACAGGTCGAACGGGGACGTCCATGACTTGCACCGTGTCCATCAGGTACGGGCCATGGACGCCGAGAACGACGTCTATGGGGGCAGTGAAGAATCCCGCGTTTTTTACGAACACTTGCTCGTGCGGGGCCATTTGCTCCACGATGTCGGCCGCGTTGATCCTGTCTATGGCTTCCCTGATCACCCACGTCTCGGATATGGGATCTTGTCTCGCCGCCGCCACGTCTTTTTTCACGACTGGATCCGCTACAGTCCTAGCCTGGTCACTGCGTTCGTCCCCGTTCCTCAAGTCTTGTTCGCCGCGCTCCGGCTGCGGCGACGGGCTCTTGCCGGGAGCAAGTTCACATCCGCCCGCCGCGTCCTCCTCGCTTTCGGGCGCATCTTCAAGATCCGGAATGGACTTGCTGACGGGAATCTCCTTCGCTTCCGTTATTTCAACGCACCGCGCCTTGAATATCCGCTGCGGAGCGCCCCGGGCGTTCTCGCGGACGAGTAACTTGATGAACGAGACCGCGCGCTGGACGTGGAAAAAAGAAATTCGCATGAGGCGCGTGAACGCCCGCCTTGCTCTCCAGACGGTCCTACGTTCGACGACCATGTATTTAACTTGCCTATCGATCTCTTCCCGTAGCTGCCTTCCCTCCTCCGAATCCTTGTCTGGTAAACGGTTGAATTGTTCATTCCGCTTGGCGAGCGCTTCCTCCTCGTCTCTGAGGTTTTGTGAAGCTACATCGAAGGAGGCGAGAAGATTCACGTAAGCGGCGGTAACGTTGTCCTTCGCCGATGCGAGCACGCCGCGACGCAGTAACTCGCGGGAGAATCGCCCGTCCACGAGGCGTTCGACATCCTCGGGCATTTTCGCGGGCAAGTCGTGCCACGGTAGCTCGTGGTCGAGGACTTTGCCAAGTATTTCGGCGATTTCTATCGCCTCTGGTATCGATCGACCACTATATCCCACGACGTGGAAAAGCGCATCGATCTCTTGCACGCTGGAGGAGAGCCGACTCGCCAGGTTCCTCTCCAATCTCGTGCCTAATTGCACCAGATCCCGCGTGATGGTTTTCAACTTGTCCAGAGCGTACCGGCCCTTGCAGATCGACCTGCGGATATCCTCGCTGATACTGTCTGCTGGTAACTGCCTGCTGTTTTCTTGCTCTTCTCGCTTTTCTATCGAATCTGAAATCATTCTCTTCTGTCCTCTTCGTGTTGTAACCGTGATAATCGCTCGGATGGTATCTCTTCGCGGCGCGCGTCCGGGCGAATCGCGGCAGCCGCATGAAATCTGTTCTTTCTCATCGTGATCATCATCTAGACATCGCGAAGCCACGCGCTGGCGCGATGCCCTTCGACAGGATTTAAAGCAAAACTCGGGCTCTCAATCCGTCCATCATCTTTGCATCGACAAGATATGTGGTCGCTCCGTTCAACCGGATCTAGCCATAAGAACGACGAAGATCCCGGCGATCCTTGGGAGCGATATAGATCTCTCGCTGTCGATGGATGCACGCCGATCGTGGCGCCTTGCCGAAAGCCAATGCCCACTAGAGATAGCGATCTATCATGACATGCTGCCTCTCCCGGCGCATAGAGAAAATCGCTATAGTTCGACATTCCGAGTTCGTCCATGCAATTGATCGAGCGGCGAGTTCGTCCGGCGGTTCGACGATGGGCGACCCCGACCTCGATGCTGGCCGGTTCTCGTCGCTTACGAACTCGTAGATCGAGATGATATTGGATATAGCTCTTCGGTATATAACCATTTCATCCGGCATGCTACATTCGAGACCTGGGACAGACATTGCAGATCAATCACGCGTGATGGCCAGGATAGGTCGGGTATGAAGTCCTCTCTAAAGAAGACCCTCCGGATCAGCCGGGCAATCGATGCAAGAGAACGAGGGAATGCTATACTCGTTAGCAATCCTAATTCATGCATGTCCAAGGAGCTACGAGCGAACTAACAGATACGCACGAGATATTCAAGTTTTCAATCATGAATTGTGCATTTGCCAAGATATGGTGGATTTTATCTAAAAAGAGGGAATCGAATCATGGAAAATTTAATTAAGGCGTGCACCGATGGTTGAATCATAACGATCTAGCCCGATCTATCAAAATATTTCGACGCTTGGCATCAATGATCTTGAACACGGTATCTTGAGGATCGAATCCATGCCCCAGACAACCCTCCAGAGGCTTATTACCATTGCTTCAGCAAGACACGGGTCTATTATCCACGATGGGCTGCTCACCAGCGCCACC
>JAUQYZ010000314.1 GCA_030587475.1 Candidatus Sigynarchaeum calidifontis | reverse complement strand
GATTCGTCCACCTTTACATCACGGGCTTTAGACAAATATGGGTATCACACGGATATAAACTTCACCCAAAGCCGAGACGTTTACGTTAAAACGGGTAGAAACGGCATTGCACGGGCATGTATCATTTCAGTCGTGACATCAAACGTTGAATAGACTGAAACAGAAAGGCTTTAGAAGGTAAAAAGGATCAGTTAAACGGTCTCCTCACTGCTTCATCATTGTCTCAGTCTGGATAATAACGTTGAGTAGGACCGGCCGAACTCGCTGATCGCCTCGAGGTTGAAGGGCATCTTCAAGGCTTCGACGTGCACGTGGCGACCCGTGATTCCCTTGTTGAGCTCGCAAGTCTCGATAAAGCCAAGTGCCTCGTTGGAGCACGCGAGGAATCTCTTTTTATTCACGGACTTCCTCGTTGGATGGTCAAAATTATAAAGCGAACCAGGAACGAGGTGCTGGTCGCTTTTTCCATCGTTTGCATGTATATGGAACACTTTCACGAGTTTTGCGAAGGAGGGAAGTGTCGCTTCTATCTCCTTCTGTGAGCCTCGTTTTCCCTTCTTGCCCTTGTATTTCCAGACGAGGAGATGCCCCGTGTCGAGGCAAAAAACGTGGCGATCCAGCAGTTTCGAGTGCCCGGCCGCGGCGAGCTTGTCCGCGAGCTGCCCCCTGAACTCGATGTAATGCTCCAGCGACCCGAAGAACGAGTCCGGGCCGGCGTTCTCCCACGCGAGCACGATGCCCGGGTTCGACAGCGTTAGCGCTTCGACGACGGGTTCGGATGCCAGCTCGTCGGCAAATTTCTCCATGCGGTTTTCGCGGCCTTTCGGCGGGTGGCACACGATGCAGGACGCCCCGATGGCTTCGGCCAGCTCGAGATCGCGCTTCAAGACCGCCGGGTACCTGCCCGCGAGGGGCAAGTCCGCCAGGCCGAACGTGCAATGCATGCCGAGCTCGAACGGCACCTTCTCCGAGAAGTCTTTCCTTGCAGAATTGAATGTCTCGAGCAAGTTAAAGCCGGGATCCACCATCATCGCGGCGAAGTCGCTCGAGACGTGGAAGCACGCGCCGAGCGCGTCCGAGAGTCCCGATTCCGCGTGCACGCGTGCTAGCCGGGAAAAGATGTTCCTCCACCCGTCCTCCTCGGGATCGAACTCGCGCGGGTCGCCAAGCTCCATCGTCTTCATCCAGTCCGAATTACCCGCGAGGAGATCGTGCCAGAGCGAGAAGCCGAAGTAATCATGACCTTGTTTCATGGGGCGTGTCTGGGTTCGGCGGCGGTGCTTAAAAACGCATATTCCATTTTTGCGAAATGGTTATAACCCCTTGAAAATAGAACGGGCATGTTATTCAGAACCAAATTCGGGACAGAACATGTGCGAGATGGACTTGTTGGGCAAAGTTGCCTTGATCACGGGGGCGACAGGTGGCATCGGGCGGGCGATCGCGTTGCTCTTCGCCGAGGAAGGCGGGGCGGACATCGTGATCAACTACAACTCCTCCGAGGCCGCTGCCAGGGCAATAGTGGAAAGGATCGAGGGATTTGGACGTAAAGCGATAGCGATAAAGGCGGACGTGACGAAAAAGGCAGAGGTAGACGCGATGGTGCAGAAAGCCATCGAACACTTCGGCCACATCGATGTCCTCGTCAACAACGCGGGCTTGAACAAGGGCATGCCCATCCTCGATCTCGACGAGGCGACGTGGGATCTCGTCGTGGATACCAGCATGAAGGGCACCTACCTCGTCACGCAAGCCGTCGCGAAGCACATGCTCGCGCGAAAGGCGGGAGTGATCGTGAACATGGCGAGCGTCGCGGGCATGGTCGGCGAGACGTCGACGGCCCCTGCACTCCATTACAACGCAGCGAAGCAAGGCATCGTTGCCATGACAAGAACCATGGCGAATGCATTCGGCCCTGACATCCGCGTGAATGCAATCGCGCCGGGCGTCATCGCCACGGAGTTTCATATAAAAGCTGGCGGTTCCATGGAGAAGGTCCAGCAGCGGTCGCAAGACGCCGTCTTGAAGCGGCCCGGTACTGCCGAGGAGGTTGCCCACGTGGCGTTATTCCTCGCGTCGCCGGACTCGAGCTACATCGATGGACAGACGATCGTCGTCGATGGCGGCCTGGGCATGCCGTGAATGCCGACAAAGATTATCACGTTCTCTCGCATTCTTTCCTTGCTTTCCCTCCAAGCTCTCGACATCATCGATAAACGCGCCAATGCCCTGCCGTACTCCCGTTATATCAACCTTAAATACGTGCGATATAATCAATCAAGCACGCGCTGATGCTCGCGTGGTTATAGGTACCACGTCCCTCCACGAGCAAAGAAGGACGTCTCATCACGTGCGATCGCGTGCCCAGCCGGTTAAACGGGCAATGAATACAGTGACGAGTTACAAGACGAGATGGGCGTCAACCGGGCGGGTGCTCAATACCATCGGAAGAAAGGGTTGATACATGACGACGCAATCACGGAAAAAAATAAAGCCATGGCAGGGGCGGACCTATTTCATGCTCGCTCTCCTAGCTCTTGCCATCATCTTGAATCTCGTCGGGCTCCAATACGTCATTCAAGTAGCATCCGAGCACGACCTGGAATTTTATTACACGTACACGTGGCACGTGCAAGGAAATCGAGGGGATTATTACGGCTATTCGGAAGACTTCTCTGGAACGGGTCATTATATCGTCGACTTCTCCGGAAACGTTGCAAGCGTGGTCGCAGACGTGTCCTGGGAATTTAAAGCCATGCAATGGGGCACCACGATTAGTTCGACCAAGGTGTCGAACACGACGTCTTTTACCTACAACTCCACGAATGGCCGCTATATCAGCGGTGGCGACCAGGAATACACGCCTGTCGGGGAAAACGTGTGGTTCCACGTGCCGGGCGGTTTTTCGGGCATATCAACGTGTTCCCTTCTCGATGACACGTTCACGGTATCTGGCGAATCAACGGCTTGGGCCGGCCACATCATGCCCATGCGCGGCATCGGGCTCGTGGCGTCCGGCCAGTATTTCCGGGATGACGATTACGGGCAATACCACGCGTCGTACACGGACACCTACTTGTTCACGCAAGAGGGTTTCCTCGTCTCGGAAATCTACCACGAGAGCGATTCCAGTTATCCCTCCGGCCCGGTGTATTTCACCCTGGACTCGTATTTATACGTCACACAAGCGAGCTATGCGCGGAACGTCGACGTCGCCACCCTGCTGCTCGCGTATTGGCTCCCGTACGTGCTCTTGCTACTCGTCGTGTTTCCACTCTATGACAAGGCTCGGTGGGGAGCCAGGACCATCAAGGCGGGTGGCCAGCTGTTCAAACTCCACTACAGCGTCCCGCCGGAGCTCGTCTTCAAGATCGACAGCCCCTACGAGCCGCTCATGCAGTCATACTTGCTCCGTTCCCGCGCATCGGGCGGATTCACGGTCACGGCGAGCGACAACGCGGGCGTAATGCACGGCATCGGCATCGTTGATCCGACCGAGGATTTCAGCACGTTTTTCTGCACCAAGGAGATGCTCGTGCCTATGATGAAGTACGCGGGGGTGACCCAGGCATTTTGCGACGCGTACCCGTCATCCTTGCAAAAGATCGAGGAATACGATGTCATCCGCGTGAACAATATTCAACACATGGAGATCTCCTACGATGCAGGCCTGATCAAGCCATTGGATGGAAAATATCTCGATCCCGTCATGAAGATGGTCGCCTACGAGGACCACGGCAAGGCCGATGCGAAGCTCGCCCGGTGGGTGAAGTCCGCCGTGAAGACCGACGTCGCCTTCGTCGCGACCGCTCCCGCCGGCTCGGAATGGGTCGTGAACTGCGTGTCCGACATCCGGGAACAAAAGTTACTCCCGCAAGTAGTCGACGGCGAGGTCATCATCGGCGTCGGGTTTGCCACGCCATCGGGTAACTGTGCCTGGTTGTACGGTCTTTACGTGCACCCGGCGTTCCGGAACACGGGCATGGGCAAGACGCTCGTGCTGGCCCGCCTGGCAGCGCTGAAGGAGATGGGCGTCGAACACGCGATAACGGAGATTGGTGATTGGAACAGCCCAGCGAAACGCATATACAAGCGTTTCGAGACGGAACCCGCGGGAAAGATATATTTCGTGGGCAAGAAGATGCCGAAGGTGAAGATACGACGCCATTAAACCATAATGGAGGACGATGAAACGATGCTATGCGCGCGAGCGATACAAATCCTCAATGCGATGCGGGACAAGCAAGATATCCATGTTTCCGACGAGGAACTCAACGAGTTGGTCCAACTGAACTTCGTCGAGATATTCGCATCGGAACGGACGATCGAGGACGTCAACACCGACATCGAGACCGTCCGGGGACAATACAACACGATATCAGATGCCATCCGCCAGATCAACAAGGACATCCTCGCCGCCGAGAGGGAACACGCGACAGGATCCATCGGTGTCCGGCTCGGGGCAACGCTACATTTCGGGGTGGGAAATGCACTCAAGAAGCGCCTTGAGCAACTGAAACAAGATCTCGATGCTCAGGAGCAAGAAATCGGCCGGGTCAAGAAACGGCTGCTCGACCTGAGCGTGGAGAAGGAGACCGTCGAGCGTGCGGTCAGGATCGACGGCCACCGCGCCTTGCTCACGCCAGTAGGCGAGCGATTCACCGGCGAGATCAACGCCCGTACAAGGTTTTCCAACAGCGATCTCTTGCTCGTGACGGGCAAGCTCGCTCGGTTGAGCAATGCGTTTTCCTCGGCGATCTCGCGGATCGATGCCATGATGAAAACGAGCACGTTTCCGTCCGTGTGGGCCCCGTTCTTTGTCGGCCTCAACATCCCTGGGCAAGAGATGGAGAACTACCAAGCGTCGCAAGTCACCATGTCCTCCTACTCGGGGGTCGATGTCGACTCGCAGATGCTGGATTATTCGACGACCCGGATGCTGCGGGGGGTCTACGGTTCTGGCGCGGCCTACACGGGGGCGCCGAACGTCGGGCAAGTGGCGCGAGACATCTATTCCCAGATCACCAACATGCTTACGTCACGGACGATAATGCCTCCCACGTTTGCCCAGCAAGCCATCGGCATCATCGCCAAGATGCTTGCCGCTTGGTTGCCCACGATCCCGAACGCCGACCCGGCCATTGCCGCGCTCGCGGGTCAAGGCCAAGCTGTCGACTCCTCCGAAGCGCACATCGTGACCAACGCAAACGAGTACCTCGACAACTTGTTCCGGCTGCTCACAGGGCAAGCCCCCGCGGGCGTGGCCGGTTCCCCCGTGCCGCTCAACCTCTCCCGGCCCCGCGATCCATCTGTGGCAAAAGACCAGATCGACGAGCAAGACGAGGTGCACGCGGTCCTGCTGCTGGCGCTTTCCAAGCGGCCGCAGAAATACGGCGAGTTCCTCGACACGTTCCAGTCCATCACGCACGGCAAGAAGATGTTCGCGGCAATCGCCACGTTGTTCCCGTGGGACGCGAAGGAAACGTGGATGGTCTTGCTGCGTGCACAGTCCAGCATCCAGCGCGAGCAAAGCGCGAAGTTCGTGCCCGAGTTGCTCGAGTATGCCATCTTGCTCGCCTTGAACCCGGAGGTCATCGCGATAGAGGACGACATTTCGCCAATCCAGCTCGCTGCTTGGAAGTACCTCGCCATCCCGGCGATCCAAGCGGTCGTGATCGGCGGACTGGAGGGACGGATCGAGTCGTACATCCGGTCGAGGCCCTTGTCGTACGTCACGTACCCCCGGTACTACCACCATCACCACATCCACCACACGCGCTTGCACTATCACACGACCGGGTGATGCAACGGCAACCGTGCTTTCGTCATCCCTCTTTTTTTAGCCAGATGGAACGATCAACGGCACGGATCAGATCGCGCGCCATCCGTGACAATAAGAGCGCGGCGATCGTTTATAGCAGATAGGGAAAAACATTTATGGATCGAAACGCCTTTTGTTGGTGGTGTATCCACGATGGCGGGATCGAAGCTGTTTTCGAAGATAGACCGGATTTTTGGCGAAATTGGCGGTCAAGAGAACATTTACAAGAAAAACTTGCCACCGAGCACGCAAGGCCAGGAGACGCCAATGTCCGGGCTCAAGGCGGTTCCAGACGACGAGATCGATCCCGTGCAAAAGATGGCCAGCTCGTTCAAGCGGGTACAGAACCGCCAGCAGCTATTGCAGCTGTTTTGCTGCATCGCCATCACCATCTCCGTGCTGGTGTTCTTTTTCCTCCCGGAATGAGCCAACGGTTTCTCCATTCTCGGGACACGAGCATGCCCCGCCTCTCCAGGCCAATATTTCCTTGTCTGTCCTGTTATCGAGAAAATTAGAGAGATATCGATTTTCGAGCGATCAGATGTCCATGTCCTTCCAGTAGTCGGGCACCCAGACCGAGTTGCCCGTGCTTTTCGAGGGTCGCCGTGTCCACGTACCTCGATGGACGGGGAGAGAGGTTCGAGGGCTTCCCATCCAGCTTCTTGGCCCCTTGTTTCTTCGCACACGTGGCGTTGTTCCTCGCGTCGCCGGACTCGAGCTACATCGATGGACAGACGATCGTCGTCGATGGCGGCCTCGGCATGCCATGATCCCAGTACGTGATAACTTGCATTTTCTTCTGTTTCTTCCTTGATTTCCCTCCAAGCTCTCGATATCATCGATAAACGCGCCAATGCCATGCCGTGCTCCCGTTATATCAACCTTAAACCTATCGAGGAGGTTGCGCGCGGCACGGCTGCGCGGGGCACTCGGCAGCGAACTGGAGGACCCACCCGAACACGCGCAGCATCCCGGCCTCGTAGTCGGCCAGGGACTTAAGGATTAGTGCACTAGATTCATTCTCGAATCCGATGGTATTGACTCGCATTGGTTCAAGATTTCCCTCCGGATGGCGTTGAAATCCGCGCTGGTACGATCCCGGGGACGTAGCAAGCCGACGGGCGAGATGTTTTTTACACGTGCCGGTATCCCGGTGAGGATCACGACCTGGTCGCTGATGAAGACTGCCTCGTCGATGTTATGGGTGACG
>JAUQYZ010000212.1 GCA_030587475.1 Candidatus Sigynarchaeum calidifontis | reverse complement strand
GCAAGGAAGAAAAGCAAGATACGCTCCGTGATCGAGGCATTGTTCGGCATCGCGAAGAACAACCTCACGTTCGAGAAACCACTGGTGCGATGCATGGCTGCAGTTCAAGTGGATACGAAGCTGGTATTCACCGCGTGGAACCTGTTCATGGTGTTTGCCCGGCTGGAGAATAGATGGATGTACCGGATAAGCGTGAAAAAATTATTTAACAAGGGGTGAGTCAGTATGAATAGATTCTCATATCAACAGTCTTTTAAAGTTAAAAGAATTTCTAGCAAGTCTCTTGGATAAACCTCGCCCAATGCTTTTTTTCTCTTCTGCGCGATCGGATCACCATGCCTTTTTTCGCCAAATTTCGCGAGCGATGCTCGTCTTTCTACAACAGGCTGTGGACCGAACTCGAGCACGTGAAGGTCATTGACACGCACGAGCATACCACCCCCCCTGGCCAATGGCCAGAGACCATCGAAAAATCTGGGGTTATGCTACCACACGTTTTCAACGGATCTTACTTGTCTCCTGTCGTGGAAAAAGCGGGAGCTTACAAGGAGTGGATCGCGCAGTTGGACAAGTACAAGCACACGGGGTATTATAAAAGCATGGCCTGGGCGATCGACGAGCTCTACGGGCTCGAACCACCGATGACTGAGAATTATTTCCAGAAGCTCGAAACTTTGCTAAAAGAGGCTTATTCAAGCGACCCCGTGGGTCACGTGAAAGATATCTTCGAGAACAAGATGCACGTCGAGGCAGCGATCCTCAACATCGGTTTCGAAGAGCATGTCGAGTCGAGCAAGAAGATACCTGCGTTCAAGGCTGCCGCCCCGCTGCCGCAGATACTTGATGGCATCCTGGTTCCGAAGACTATCACGCCCGCCTCCGGCACCGTGTACAAGTTTGCAGCGAGCCACTTGAACATGCAGGCATCCGACTTCAAGCGATTCGATGATTACGTGGAAGCGACCACGAAATTGCTCGAATACATCAAAACAAGCGGGAATTACATGTGTCACAAGAACCAGTGTGCCTACACGAGACCATTGTACTTCCCCGAGCCTGATGATGACGTGTCAAGAGTTGCGAAATTCTACAACAAGAATGGTTGTAGCCAGGAAGAGCTGTGGAAGTTCGGCGACTACATGTTCCACTACATCCTGGAGTGGACAGCCATGCACTGGAGGGTACCCGTGCAAATGCATACAGGTCTTGCCCGGATGCTATTCGGGGATTCTAACGCGATCAACGCGAGCCACTTGTTCGAGAAGTTCCCGGACTTGAAGTTTGATCTCTTCCACGGGAACTTCCCGTATAATAATCTTGCAGGCATGTTACACCAGATCCCGAATGTATATGCTGACTTGTGCTGGCTCCCGATCATCTCCCCGACAGCAGCCGTGCGGACGCTCGTGGAACTCCTAGAAGTCGGCGGGCACATGGCCGGCCGCGAGGATGATGCAACCCCCGCGTTGAGAACAAGCGTGTTTGGCGGCGATTGCCGGGTCGCGGAGGGCAGCTACGGCGCTTTGCTCATGGCCAAGGATGTCGTGATCCGGGCTATCGAGGATCTCCATAACCGTGGGCACGTGGCCAGCGAAGCAGACGCCGTCCAACTCGCAGAGCAGCTTCTCTACTCGAACCCGAAACGGCTGTTCTTTTCGCGCGCGTGAGCCTCTTTTCAAGCAACTACCTCATCGTGTTAATTCCCCGGTTGTACGGTCCGCGGACAACCTTCTCCTCGCCGTGCACAAGGAATAAAACAAGTTTTCCCTTGATACGATGAATTATCAGAATCCTCGATCGCTTCAGAAGTGATAAATCTTGATCGATCTGATGATCGGCTCGGCGATGGACTTCGTAATGACCAGCTTGATCGCCATCGTCTTCACCGGTGCGAGCAGCTTGTCGATTTTCTTATGACCGATCGCAATGCCTGGTTCTTCGAGCCTTAGTTGTTTCCATCCATCATCGAAGAGGGCTTGAAGATTATATTCCTTGACCCGCTCGCCTTGCCTGATGTCCTCTTGCAGCACGATGGCCGTTATCCAGCTTGATTCCTTCAATTCAAGCACGATTTCACTCCCTTTGCCAGACCCTTCGGCGATCGGGTTGTCATAGCGGCGCCGGATTTCCCTTGCCATTTCTCCGAGCCGCGAGACGTCTCGATTGCTGAACAAGCCCTCCTTGGTGGGCGCCAGGTTGAGCAACAGGTTTGCGCCGTGGCCGACCGACTTCTCGTAGATCTCGACGAGCTTCTTTTTCGAGAACAGCGCGAAGTGATATAACACGCCCCACGCGCCGGTGTGGTGGAACCAGTGCCGGTGGTGGATCGGCACGTCGCACTCGGCCGGGATCCACTTGCCACCCGTTTCACCTGCATTCACCTTTTCATGCGCGAAATTCTCCGCGTCGCGTGCTTTCACGACGTTCCACGTCGGGTACGGAGCGATTCCATTCTCGTTTCCGACCCAGCGGATCGTGAGATCGCCCATGTTGAAGATCATTGCGTTTGGCTGGTGCTTCTTGACGATGCCCATAAACTTCGGCCAATCATAAACCCGGCCGGTGCTGCCCGCGCCGTCGAACCAGAGCTCGTAGATCTCGCCGGCTTTCGCATATCCCGTGACCAGTTCCTCGAGCTGGGCCGCGTAGAAATTGTCATATGCCTCCTTGTCCTTGTACCGTGGCTCGTGTCGATCCCAGGGCGAGAGATAAAAGCCAAACTGCATGCCGTGCTTCCGGCAAGCCGCGACGAACTCGGCAACGACGTCTCCCTTGCCCCCCTTCCACGGCGTGTTCCGGACGCAGTATTCCGTGGTCCTGGTCTGCCACAAGCAGAAGCCGTCGTGGTGCTTGCAGACGAGCACCATGTACCTCGCGCCGGCGTCCTTGGCAACGGTGACCCATTGCTCGCAATCGAGACGCGTCGGGTTGAACGTGTGCAAGCTGCAAGTCCCGTCCGACCATTCCCGGTTGTTGAACGTGTTCATGCCAAAATGGACGAAGATGCCAAATTCGTCGTCGTGCCAGCGAGCTTGTGCCTCTGACGGTACCACGATTTCTGTCACTCGATCACCCGCGGTTGCCTGCCATGATCTGCCGCGCCCGCTCCAGGTCCTCGGGCGTGTTCACGGCGACCTTCCTGTACCCGGTCGCCGTCTCGACGACCTTGATCTTGTACCCGTTTTCCAGCACGCGTAGCTGTTCGAGCGACTCGGCGAGTTCTAGCGGCGAGGGTGTTGGCGGGTATTTTTCGAGAAACCAGCCCTGCCACGCGTAGATACCCACGTGCTGGAAGAGCCTCGCGCCCGCCTCCTTGTTGCGGAGGTACGGGACGGGCGACCGGGTGAAGTAGAGCGCGAAACCGTCGATTCCCTTGACGACCTTCACGTTGAACGGGTACATCCAGTCTGCTTCGCTGCCGAACTCGCAGCAGACCGTCGCCATGGGGATCCTCGGATCGTCGAGCAGCGGCCGGGTGACCTCCTCGACCATGCGAGGTTCGACGAACGGCTCGTCTGCCTGGACATCGACGATCACGTCGAACTTTTGCCCCAATTTCGAGTAGGCCTCGACAATCCGGTCGCTGCCGCAGATGTGTTTGCCCGTGATGATTGCCTGGCCACCGAATCCTTCGACTGCTTGCTTTATCTGCTCGTGATCGCACGCGACCATGACCCTGGAAATGCCAGCGGCTTTCCCGACCCGTTCATAGACGTGCTGGATCATGGGCTTGCCACCGATGTCGGCAAGGGTCTTGCAAAATATCTCTTCTGAATTGAACCTCGCCGGGATCATGACGAGGATGGTCTTTTTTTTTGCCATCACGTGTATTTATCGCCTCGCCCTGGTATTTAATCTCGCCAGGTCGAAGAACGACACGTTCTCGACTATCCAATCCCGCATGGCCTGCCCTTGAGGCGTGCCTTGCGGGTAGCTCGTGAATTCGAGCCGTTTCCCCAGCCCCTCGGCGACCCCGCGGGCGAGCAGCGGCCATATCGCGCCGATGTCCCCGATGATGGGCGTCGATCTCTCGAGCCTCGCGAAACCGCTCATCTCCATGCGGAACGGGACGTTGAATAGCTTTGTCTTGGGCTTGCCGTCGTCGATCGCTTTTTGCACGTCCCCTCCCTCGCGTTCTTTCTCCCAGACCGCCTGGAGCGCGGGGTCGAGATCGATGCGGATCAGGTGCTTGTCCCTCAAGGTATAGGCCGTCGTGCCGGTGAACGGCGCCCATATGCCGTGCCCCGTGTAGGTCTCGAACGGGCCATCGTGGATCTCTTGCGCCAGCGCCAGCGCGGATTCGACGATCACCGCCGCGCCACCGAGAAGCCTCGCGATGCGCTCGCAACGATCCTTGATCGAGATGGAATCACCGATGCAGATACCCACGTTCCCCCCGCCGACCATTTGCGGGATGCTCACGAGCACGGGAACGCCACGGGTGCTGGCCGCGCCGATCATGGTCATGGGATCCGCGCCCGGGCCCGCGATAGCCTCGAGGGGCTCCCGCTGTTTCTGGCAAGTCTCGAGAAGCGTCGTTGCCAATAATTCTGTTCTCGGCCCCATGGGATATGCCATGTTGCCAGCCGCCTTGATGATGATCTTTCCATCGATGCCTCGCGCTTTTTTCAAGAACTCCCTGTCCACGGGAAAATCGGCCGATATCGTGTCGACTTCCTCTTCGGTCAGCTCCGTGATCTCGAACACCTCCCCCCTTGGCAAGAAGTACTTGCCAGCCGGTGGCTTCGTGTAGGTCATCGGCTCTTGCAAGGCGAGGCCGAGCCCCGCCCCGGGGAAGCGCTTGACCTTGTCGAGGGCCCCTGCGAGCTCGTGGGCGATGACAGCGCTGCTCGTGATGACCCCGTCGACGATTTCCTGGCGGATCAGTCCCGCCACTAGCGTTGTGACACCCTCGTGGATGTTCGGGCCGGAACCAGTGACCACGACGACCTTCCCGCCGTGTTTCTTCGATTGTACGATTGCCTTCGTGGCCTCGGCAAGCCGGGTCGCGGTCTGTGGCGGCAATTCCGCCTGGATCGCGTCGAGCAGCTTGTTGTTAGGCGCCGGGCAGTTCAAACAAGTCATCTTCTCCCCTTCTTGGTCCGGATTTTCATGTATTCGTTTGCCCTCGCGAGGTCCTCGGCCGTGTCTATGGACAAGTAATGGGTCGTGTCTTCTCGAGTGACCGGAACCTTTAATTTGACCCCGTGCTCGATCATGCGAAGCATCTCTAAGGATTCCACTTTCTCTAGAACCGTAGGCTCCCACTTGACGAACTGCTGGAGGAAATCCTTCCGGAAAGCGTATATGCCCATGTGCTCGAAATACTTGATGCCCTCCGGGTTCCTGGGGTACGGGATCCTTGCCCTGGAGAAATACATGCCGTTCCCCTCCAGGTCACGGACGACTTTCACCACGCCGGGCTCGTCAAGCTCCTCCGGGCGGGTGATCTCGCGACAAAGCGTGCTCACGGCGATGTCCTTGTTCTCCAGCATTGGCTTGATCGCCTCGTCAATCATCCGGCCGGTCATGAACGGCTCATCCCCTTGGAGATTGACGGCGATGTCGTGCTGGATCGTCCGCGCCGCGAACGCCACGCGATCGCTCCCAGAATGGATGCCTTCAGCGGGCGTCATCATGGCCTTGCCGTTGAAAGCCTCAACGGCACCCTTCACCTCCTCCGAATCCGTGGCCACCCATGCCTCGTCGACGAGCTTGGCATCGAGGGCATTCTCGTAGATGACCTGGATCATGGGCTTCCCGCCGATGGGAAGCAGCACCTTGCGCGGCAACCGCGTGGACCCGATGCGGGCCGGGATGATGGCTATGGTCCTTTCCTTTTTCGATGGCACGGGGGTCACTCGTTCGTTCTATTACCTACATCTACCTGGAACTCAAAATGGTTTTCTTCTCCCGACCATGCCGTATGATACGCGGATGATGAAGTCAAGATTAACCGAGGCGGTTGAGGCACCGCGATGAGGAGGCTGTTACTTCTGACGCCCGCGTATCACTCCAGGATCCTTACTTGCCACAAGCATCCTTGACGATGTCTTGCTTGATGCGTCGACCGGTCGGCGTGTCCGCGATGCCGCCAAAGCCCGTTTCCCTCAGCTCTGGCGGGAGCTTTTTTCCCACCTTCATAATGGCGTCGATGACCTCGTCCGCCGGGACGAGCGAAGCAACCCCGGACAGTGCCATCTCCGCCCCGAGAAAGGCATTCAACACGCCCATGGCGTTGCGCTTGATGCACGGCGAGATCACCAGGCCCGCGATCGGGTCGCAGATGAGCCCCATGATGTTCGTGAGGGCGATCGCGATCGCGTTGTCCACTTGCGAGGAATTGCCGCCTGCCATGTACACGATGCCTGCCGCTGCCATCGCGGACGCGACGCCCACCTCCGCCTGGCATCCAGCCTCGCTCCCCGACAGCGTGGCGTGGTTGCCGATGATAGCCCCCACTGCAGCTGCCACGAACATAGAGTGAAAAACGTCCTCGTCCTCCTTCCCAAGCAATTCCTTGGCCTTGAAAAGGACAGCCGGCAGCACGCCTGACGAGCCCGCCGTCGGCGCCGCCACGATCAAGCCCATGCCGCTGTTGTGCTCGGCAATCTCCATTGCCCAGCGCGCGGCTTCCTTCATGTCCCTCCCGAGAAACACGGGCGGCGCGGCCATCTTCACTGCCATGTGCATCGCTTCCTTGATGGGCAGGACGGGATCCGTTTCCAAGCCTTTTTGCAGCGAGCGTTTCATCACGTCGAGAGACCGGCGCATCCGCGCGAGAACGTCGTCCTTGCGTGTTCCCATATACTCGGCTTCGTCGTCGATGATGACCTCGTGAAGCGGCCGCTTCTGGCGGCCGGCCTCGCTAAGCAGCTGTGCGATGCTTTCAAACATTGATGAACCTCACCGAGATGATGTCCTGGACGCCCTCGAGTGCCTTGATCAAATCCTCCGGAACGGCCGAGTCGAGTTCCATCCAGCAGATTCCTATCTTCTTGTGCATGTCACGATCGAGCTTCATGTTTCCGATGTTGATCTTGAAGCGCGAGATTGTCTCTGCAATCCGGGCAATGACCCCAACGCGGTCCCGGTTCACGATGACGAGCGTCGGGAATTCACCCGAAAAACCCGCTTCCAGCCCGTTGATCTCCTTGATCACCACGTTGCCACCGCCGATGGATTCCCCGATGACGACGAGCCTGTCCTGTTCATCTTGCATGTCCAGGACAACCGTGTTGGGGTGGTAATCGGCACCGAGATCGACGGTTTTTATTTCGTAGCTGATGCCCTCCTTCGCAATGAGATCCTTGGAACTCGGGATCCGATCGTCGTCCGGCGGGATGCCTAGCAAGCCGGCCAAGATGGCCGTGTCGGTGCCGTGGCCCAAGTAGGTCTCGGCGAACGAGCCATGTAAACTTATCTCGACCCTTTTCGGCTTCCGGCCGAAGAGGATCCGAGCGATGAAGGCAATGCGGCACGCCCCGGCCGTGTGCGACGAGCTCGGGCCGACCATCACGTGCCCGATGACATCGAATATGCTATGGTAACTCACAATTGGCTCAAGGCACCACGAGTTAAAAAGGCAGCACGGACGGGAGAACGCTAGATGTCCCCACGACTGCGAGCACGAGGATCCACGTGCCGGTGCTCTAGCCCGGTCGTCGTTCACCCGTTTCCTGGCACATGGATTGAATCGTGGAGTCGTCCCATGTTTCCGTTTCAGATGAAGGTGGATAAAGCTTTCATGCAGGAGCAGCGTCGAGGATTTCCTCGTGCTTCGACTCGAGACCGAACGTGACGGCGATGACGCCGGACAAGCCGCCCACTATCTTCAGCGCGCTCACGAGAATGTTGACCCAAGCGAATGCCGCGTTCGGGATCGTTTCGTATGCATATAAAATCGCATAAGCAATGGTCAACAAGCTCGAGACCAGCCATAACAAGTTCAATGCTTGTGATTTTACCGGTAACAAGGTGATCGCCGAGAAAATCGCGAACATGATCAGCACGACGAGCATCATCGTATCGAAGTCGATGATCAATGAGGCGACGTGAAAGGCGATCGAAAAGAGCGCTATCTTGTACTGGAGCTTCATGGGCTTTCGTTTTAACTCCCCCTCCCGCGTCTATAAGGCTTTCCCGTTCCCGATGCTGAGCCGACCCGAGCCAGAACATTTATGAGGTTTCATACCGTGCACCGTGCTTACTCTGCATCATTGCTGTCTTGCTGGTATGCAAGACATGTTCGTTGCCACGAACTTGGGACGTGACGATGGCCCAAGAAAAATCGAATACCGGGTCGTGGAACGAACTCCCGATAGGCTGGTCGTCGAGCTCGATCATTCCAAAGAAATACGAATCTTGAAGAGCCTTTTCCTGATGATTGTTCTTATCGGCGTTGGTTTCAGTTTTCTTTTTCCGCTAGGCATGTGGTTTTCTACACCGTCGCGGACTTTTCCCACGGTGGTAACAAGGGGTGTCAGCATCGGGTTAGGCGCGTTCTGGGGCATCGCATCGTTGCTATTCCTGCTCTTCAACGCTATACCCATAGTTCAGTCGTTTTTCCTGGATAAGGTAAATGGAAGGGCCAGCGTGGTGTCTATTCGTCCTTTCTTCCCAAAAGCTGAAAAAAGGTCCTTGATCGTGGTGGATAGCGTCGAAAAGACCATCGTCTCTAAGGTATACACTAAAGGCAACTATTGGGTCGAGCTCTTTCTCGTCCTGGAGAATGGAAGCCAGGGCAGGCTACAAACAAGCTCGTTCTTTGACGCGATCAACGAGCCTGACGTCCTCGTCCGCCCGTACTTGCAAAAGAATAGGTAGCCCGGCCATACCTTTTCCCTTTTGAAATCGACATCTATACGGCTTATAAAAAAGGATTGGGACTAAAAATGTATTCTTTCCCATCCACCTTTATTTTGTACGGCAGCATACCATCATCCATGGCGAACGGGACGGAACCATCTGGACCGGGGACGAAAGTCCCCTTCGAGGCGATCGGGATCGCGGGCTGCGCCATCATCGGCGTTAGCTGCTTGATCACGGCGATCGGGTTCACGGGATACGCGCACGAGGGCTATTCCATGTTGAACCACATGATATCGGAGCTGGGCATGCCGAGCGAATCCCCGTTGGCGTGGGTGTTCAACATCGGGCTGATGGCTGGCTCGGTGCTCATGATGGTCTTCATCTGGGGCACCCGGGTCACCTTGCCCTCGCGGGCCGGTAGTCTTGCTCGCGTGCTTTGCATCATGTCGGGGATCGGTGGCTTCCTCGTGGGCGTGTTCCCGGCCGACGGGAACATCCTTGCCCATGGCCTCTCGGCGATGGTGTTTTTCTTCGGCGGGGCGGTGACAGTGGCCATCTTCTCCATAGCGATAGCCCGCCAGCAAGACGTGCGTGTTGGAAAATGGCTCAGCATCGCGGGGATCGGCGTCGCCGCGTGCTTCGCCGCGTTCCTCATCGACATGTTCGTTTTCACCCCCAAATTCAAATTGACCGACATCGACTCGCTGGAGATGCTCGCGACCTTGCGACCGGCGGGATTTTGGTCGATGGCGTTCCTCGAGTGGCTGCCGCTCATCGGCGTGCTTGCGTGGCTCTCGCTGGCTGCTGTAGATTCGCTGGTGAGGAACCGGCGCCAGTAGATAAAGCGTGGAAGGTACTATACGTGATCGTTTGACTTTCTTGCGTGCGCCCACAGGCTCAACGAATATCAAAGCTGGATGGTGTGGCTGGCAATGACAAAGAGAAGTTGTAAACGAGGCATGCAACGTGCGAACCGCACCAATATTCCATGATCAGCGTGAGAATCTCGCGATAACTATTTATGCACGCGGGCGCAACATGGCATCATGGCATCATCAACTGCCTCGAAAGGTCTCGTGGATGCATTCCTTGGAATGCAGACAAACAACTCGATGGCCAAGTCAAGCTTGGCTAAATCTCGCCGGAGACTGATATTCTTTCTTAGATTTGTCAACGGCAGCAATTTTGAAGGCGACGATAGCGACGTCTTCAAGGATGACGACGCGCTCGCGGTCACGATGGCTAGCGCGAAGCGAATAACGGACGCGAAGTATCACGAGTACTTGAACCGGATCGTGAAGCCGTCAACGCACAACACGCACATGATTTACTTGAACCAGGTGCGAAAGTTCATCGGAAAACCGAAGCTCGAACGCAAGCGACAGAAAATACCGGATAAAGAACCGCTCGATCTCGATTCTTGCGAGACCATGTTTCAAAAAATGATGGATGCTGCGCGGTGCGACCGCGATCGCGTGATCCTTGCTCTCTTGCGCCACGAAGGGTTACGAGAAAACGAGATTTGCTTGCTAAAGAAGGAGAATTTCAAGTACTTCGATGATCATCTCACCTTGCATTTCTACCGGCCGAAGACGAAGAAATGGGGAGACATAATCATCTCGAACGACATTCATTTAATCGAGCAATATGTTAGAAGTACCGGTGACATCTTATTTCCATCCGAGACGCACGGCGGCATTCCGATGACGCCGCCGGGGATTTGGTATATGGTACACAGCCTCGCGAAGAAAATAGGTGTTGATTGGCACGCGCACGCGTTCCGGCACTTCAGCGCGACGGAACTCGGCGTGAAAGGTCTCACGCGTGAAGACTTGAACAATCAATACGGTTGGTCACCCCGGAGCAACACGGCCGCGATCTACGTCAATCTATCGAACAGCGTCACGCAAGCCAAGAAAGCCGCGAAAAACGGCGTGGACATAGCACGGCCGGTAGAAGTAGCGAAGGTTAAAACGAAGTGCCGCCATTGCGGTGCCGTGTTGGACAGCGACGAGATCAAGGGCGGACGATGCCCGGTCTGCCAGTTTTCCACGAACCCGGCCGAGACAATAAAGGAAATCAAGTCTCGCGAGGAACTACAAGCTAAAAACGATGCCCTGGAAGCGAAGCTTTATGCTCTCGAGCTAAAGATCGACCGGTTGATCGAGGCGCGTGAAGAGGATCGTGACGAGATGCGCTCGGAAGACTTGAAAAACGCGAAAGAAGCTGAACGGGAATATAAAAAACTCGGCCCGGCCGAGAACGATTACCACGGGTTGGATGCTCGCGAGCCTGGCGAGGGCGAGCCAGAACACGAGCCTTCAGATTTCGTGGTTAAAAAGCACGAGTAAATCCCTATTTTTACCACCTTTTGATCTCGAATTCGCGCGCGGGACGT
>JAUQYZ010000208.1 GCA_030587475.1 Candidatus Sigynarchaeum calidifontis | reverse complement strand
GCAAGGAAGAAAAGCAAGATACGCTCCGTGATCGAGGCATTGTTCGGCATCGCGAAGAACAACCTCACGTTCGAGAAACCACTGGTGCGATGCATGGCTGCAGTTCAAGTGGATACGAAGCTGGTATTCACCGCGTGGAACCTGTTCATGGTGTTTGCCCGGCTGGAGAATAGATGGATGTACCGGATAAGCGTGAAAAAATTATTTAACAAGGGGTGAGTCAGTATGAATAGATTCTCATATCAACAGTCTTTTTAAGGTCATTGGCTAGTTTTATATCCGACCGTGATCATGCCAGATAAGAGCTCCTCGTTGAAGTTATAGCCTTGTTGCTTAAAATCGCCCGAGCGCTTGAAGTCATAACGTAATAGCAGGATGGATTGGTGGAAAAACTCCAAGGACAGAACTGCATCGTTGAAATTAGGGACGACGACGGAGATTTCATTGTCCAGTGCATCTCGGCTGCTCGCGCTATTCAATTAAATCCCACCAGTATCTCTCATACGTATATGGTGCGCTCGACACAGATCGACAACCGAAAAGTCCTTGCTATTTTCGATGTCGACAATACGCTAATAGATTTGGGGGGCGCCATCGATTTCGACGCGCTGCTCGTCGACGCGTTCCGGGAGCTTGGCGTCGGGGTTCCACCACTCGCGGAGCGGGATAGATTATGGCGGGCGGGTAAAGACCATGCGGTCTTGCTCCGGTCATGGGGCGTGCTGGATCCCAGGGCATTCTGGGACATCTTCGACCGGCTGGACTTCGAGGCGCGGTCAGTGGCCATCCAGGCAAAAAAAATCACGTTGTTTCCCGACTGCGTCCCTGCTTTGTGGTCCTTGTATACATCAGGCCAGGTCGTGCTCGCCGTGCACACGAACACGCCCATCAAACTCGCGAGATACCAGCTAAAGCATTTCGACATCGCCAAGTATTTCGATGCCGTGTTGGCACTCGACATCGACGGGTACGACCAATCGCGGGCAAAACCAGAGCCCTGGGGCGTCCACCACCTGCAAGCCACGGCCCGAGACAAGCACGGGGAGGACCTCATGAAACGAACCGTGCTCATCGGAGATTCACGCATCGACATGGAAACGGCGAGAAATGCCGGGATCCCCGGCGTCTTGATATCGCGTGAAGCGGCGCGGGGAATGGGCGAATTCGAGGCCGTCACGTCGCTCGACCGTATTACCCCATCCTATCTCGATGATGTCATCCGGCGCTTCGACGCGCGCTGTTAAAAGCCATCCTTTGTATGATAAGAATTGGCATCCGAGAAACCTTTTTTTTGCCGTCTGCAAGGAATGCATGGTGCTTACCCGTGGCTGAAGAGCAGCGACCCAGACCCCCCCTCCAGGAGATTCCAAATCGCGCAATACGGGCCCTCGGCGAGTCCGCGGACGAGGAGGGCAAGATCCTCTCCCTGATCAAGTCCATCAAGGAAAACCTCGATGTGAAGCTCATCGCCCTCCGAAAGGACATCGATCGCAAGACGCACGATGAGCTCTTTCGCGAGGTGAGCAAGATCCAAGACGAGCTCGAGAAGATCTCGTCCAACGCCGATGAATCCAAGGTGATACTCCTCGCCAAGATCGCAGGCTTCGGGGAATCCATCATGGAGAAGGTGGATGCAAAGATCGCCAGCTTGAAGGGTGAGATAGAGGCAAAGCAGAGCAACCACGCGGCCGTTGATATCGCTAGGATCCAGGAGGAAATCGAGGCCGCCCGGACCAACGGCGAGCTCGCACGGGCAGCGCTTTCGGCCCGCATCGAGGGCCTGGCCGTGAAAGTCGACGCCATCGCGGCGGCTCCCGCGGAGGAAACAGCGCGACTCAAGGAATTGGTCGATACCCGTCTCAAGCAGGTCCAAAATCTCGTCTCTAGCTTCGACCTCCCCGCGTTCGTGAACGAGATCCGGCAGATGTACTCGGAAAAGCTTGCCCAGGTGGAGGAGAATCTCAAGGTCGTTTCAGCGAAGCTCGCCGCGGTCGAGCAGGAGAACGACCAGCTCAAGAAGGCGATCGGGGAGAAGGAGCTACAGCTCAAGATGTATTCCACGCCACCCGCGGCTCCGGCCCCGCGCTCCGACACGAGCCAGCCGGTACCCGTACAGGCCCACCGGGATGCAAATCCCCGCCCGCCGGCCGAGGATAAACCCATGGACCAGCCCGCCGTCGCCGAGATCCCGTACACCGAACCCGTCGCCCGGAGAAAGCCTAAGGTGGCGTTCTGCATCAATTGTGGGAAACCACGCCAGCAGAGTTGGTCACAATTCTGCATCCACTGCGGTCAGCGTTTTCCTTGAAAAGGCGAAGTTTACTACATCGCCCGTTCTTCGTCGCTTAAATACCCGGATCTTTCGGAGAAGGTAATAATGGTTGATATTCAAGAGATTGAATTCCTAAATGGTATAATTAAGTGGATCTGTTGCATCAGCAAGCACGTCGAATATAAAACGACTCCGGAATCGAGGACACGTGGCGAGCAAGATAGGAACACCAACCCCCCCGGGCTAGTCAGCAGGCTTGAGGGTCTCCATCGTGGAGATGGACCTTGTCCCTCGGACAAGGTCGTAGGATCCATGGCTCGGCCGCTGGGTAAAGCACCGGAGCGATTAACGCTCGCCCCGATGGCGAATACCATAAAAAAGGCTTATGAACCACGGCGGCGGATGCCTCCCATAAAAAAGGCTTATGAACCACGGCGGCGGAGCTTGGATCGACATCCGGTGTTATCATGGCGTTCATGGACCCAGTAGCCCCGAACAAGTTGATCCCGCTGGCCTTGGCCGCGTTCCTCATGGTCTTGGTCTTGATCATCTTGTTCTCCCGGTTTTTCAAGAAAGTGCTGGACAGCAAGCGACAGAAGGTCGTCGTCATGATTGCCAGCGTCGTTCTCTTTGTCATCTTCATATTATTCAGCATCGATAGCGCGGACGCGTGGACGCCGCTCAGGGACTTCTACACGGTATCGGGCAATAAAGATATGTTCATGATGACGTTCCACGTCCTGGTGCTGCTCACGTACGCAGCGTGCGGCTTCTCCCTTGGCTGCGGGTTCCTGCAAGTGACGCAACGGACGATGGACAAGGTCAAGGACTCGGGTATGAGCATGGGCCAGAAGCGGGCGACCGGGCGGATATTACGCTTGCTCGAGTATTACTTCATGGTGGTCGTCTCCGTGCTCGTGGCGCGGGTGCTTCTGGACGCTTTTGGCGCGATCTATGCAGCGCCGGAGGTGGATCTGGTGATCAACATCATGATGGTCTGGCCGTTCCTCTGGCTGTTCGTCGGCCTCACGATTGCCACGATCAAGTTCTGGCGGGACCGGAAGTTCAACACGGATTTCAGCCTCAAGCGCTTGCAAAAGTTCATGGCCGCGGACAAGGTCTACTTCCACCGGGTTCTACTCGTGCTCTGGTTCGTCTTGAGCACGTGGATTTTCTTTTTGATGGAATTCTTCACGCCAGCCTACCCCGGCCTCACGATCTTCTCGATATTCGCCCTCGTTGGCCATTTCGTGAACAAGGAACCCCTCGGCTTCGCGTGAGCGAATCATCTTGGCGCAAATATTATATAGCACGATGTGAGAGAAATAGCGAATCCCCGATCACTGCGTGAAATTCAACATGTCGAAGAATACGACGGAGAAGGGCATCTTAATCGACAAGAGCAAGGTTCCCATCGTGATACACAAGGTTGGCGGGTCATGTTTAACCTCTGCCGAGGCGCTCGATCAGCTCCTCAATATATTGGACGCATATAAGGCCAACCGGAACATCTTCGTGGTGTCTGCATTCAAGAACGTCACCGATCGCCTAATCGAGATCGCGAGGCTCGCGGCCGACAAGAAAGAAGCTGAATACAAGCAAAAACTCAAGGAATTTCGAAAAACGCACGATGATATCAACCAGAAGCTCTTCAAGGATAAAATCGGCAATTTCGAGAACACTACCGATTTCATTAACACATCCATCCACCAGCTCGACGATATTTTCGAGCAGATCGCCGACTACGGCATGGAAACTTTCCGGCTCGATTTCGTCGTCTCATTCGGTGAAAAGCTTTCGACGTTCGTTCTCAGCGAGTTCTTGACCTCGAGAGGGTTTGACGGCCATTACATGCCCGCCGACCAGCTCATAGTGACCGACGACCGGTTCGGCAACGCGCTCCCCCTAATGGACTTCACCATGCGCAAGGTAAAGCGCCAGGTCGCCCAGGTTATGAACCGCGGGTCGATCCCGTGCATTACGGGCTTCATCGGGCTGAACAAGTCCGGGTACACGACGACCCTCGGACGGGGCGGCTCGGACTACTCGGCGAGCATCATCGCCTACTGCATAGCGGATACCTACCCAGGCGCGCCGGTGAAGGTCATCTTGTGGAAAAACGTCGACGGCATCATGTCCGCGGCGCCCGAGGCCGTCGACAAGCCGATCTTGCTCGAGCACATCTCGTTCGCCGAGGCCAAGGAAATATCCTACTTCGGGGCGAAGGTCTTGCATCCCAAGTGCATCGTGCCGCTCGAGAAGGACAAGATACCGCTCGAAATACGCAACTACGACATGCCACTCGGTTCCAAGCACACGCTCATCGACGAGAAGGGGGACGAGTCTATCCTCATCAAGGGCATATCGGTGCTCAAGGACGTGGCTATGATCACCGCGAAGTCGAGCGCCCTCGTCGCCATTCCCGGTGTCTTGGCCAAGATTTTCTCGGTGCTCGGCGAGACCGGGATCAACGTGAGTTTCGTGTCACAGTCGTCGTCCGAGGTCAACACGACGTTCTGCGTTAGCAAGGAAGACGGGCTGAAGGCGCTGAACTTGCTCAAGAACTCGAGTATGTTCAAAGATTTCTTCGAGTTCAACTTGAACGACAAGGTCGTCGTGCTTGGCGTGATCGGGCAAGTCGACGAGGTCGGCGTGAAGGACAAGGTCTTCGAGCGGCTCGACGAGAAAGGAATAAAATCGCTGGCCCTCGCGCAGAGCGCCGACGGCCTCAACATCTCCATCATGATCGAGGAGAAGCACGAGAAAGAAGCTATCAAGGCCGTCCACAAGTGCTGCCAGGAGCAGGGCGGCTGTAAAACCTAAACTGGTTTCTTGTTTTCACCTAATTTTCATGAAGAATTACGCAAAAAGGAGATTGTTTTAGTATCCAAGCTCCGACTTGCATTGACGGTAGGCCGCAGCGATCTGGGCGAGCTGCGGGGTGTTGTTCTGGATGTGGTACTGCAAGTGCGCGGCCAGGCCGCTGGCTTGGTCCTGAACCCATTGTAATAGATATTGAGCGTCTTGAACATCTGCCATAAAGATCCCTATAGAATCCGCCATTTCTTAATTAAAGGCGAATTGTACAAGTTGATCATGACTACTTCATCGTTAGCCCTATTAAAATTCGATCTTCTTGAAAAGCATAATAGCCCCCGCCGACAGATGAGAATCGAGAAGTTATACATAGATAAGTGCTATCTTTGAGCCAGCACCTTCTACACGGTTAAATATTATAATTGGTGAACGTTTTGGCAAAAAAAAACAAAGAAATGAATGACAAGGTCATTTACGTTACAATAACAATTCAAACTTACAAAAAAGGCGATATCATCGAACAGAAGGAGAAAACGGATAACGAGGGCATCGTCGAGGTTCGCACCCACAGCAAGAAGGAGAGCACCTCGATGGACGGCAAGGTAACCAAAAAGGAAACATGGAAGACGACCGAGTACCGCATTCCCCTGTTCAAGCTCGGGCTCACGGCCGAGGCATCGAAGAGCGACATCCTCAAGGTCTTGAACGACCCGGCGCATATCACGAACAAGACCGTTTCCGAGATACTCAAGAAGCTCCGGGACGACTACGACGGCATCAAGCCCATGAATTTCTCGCAAAAATACGTGTTCAAGACCGAGCGGTTCAAGAAGCGGAAGGATTTCGCCCCGAAGAAGAAAGTGATGATGGGGTAATAGGCTAAGCCATGCCCCCCGTGTGAACCGTTTCTAGCGGGGTCGGGCTCCTTCCATGCATTTCCAACCAGGTATTCCAACGGCTCAAGAGGTTAGTAAAAGGTGCACGCGACTGTTGAATTCACGAGGGACGTGAGGCGGTTCGGCGCCAAGGGCGACGGGGTTACCATCGATACCGCGGCCATCCAGGGCGCCATCGACGCGTGCGACGATCATGGTGGCGGTACCGTCGTCGTCCCGCCTGGCAGATACGCATGCGGTACCATCCACCTGCATGACAACCTGGAACTGCAGATCACCACCGGGGCGACGCTGGTAGCATCCAAGGACGACGAACTCTTCGATCCGCCCGAGCGAGTGAAATATCTCGATGCGCAAGGCGGCGAGAGCGCGTTCTTTCACCATGCCTTGCTGGCTGGTGACGACATCGAGAACGTGCGCATCACGGGTGGTGGTTGCCTCGACGACGAGCGGCTCCGACGCCACGGCCCCAAGCCGATAGGTTTGAAGGGCTGCAACCGCGTCACGATCAGGGACGTTACCAGCTTCAACTCGCCCAACTACGCCGTGAGCCTGGGTAACTGCGAGGGCATCGACATCGAGAACGTCCGCGTGTTCACCTCCAACGCAGACGGGATCGACCTCGAGTCTTGCCGTAACGCGCGGGTGCACGGTTGCCATGTCGAGAGCCGCGACGATGCCATGGTCTTGAAGGGAAGCCTGGCTCACGGGAAACCCATTCAGAGCTCGAACATCGTTATATCGAATTGTGACCTCTCAACCTCGTGTGTAGGGTTCAAGATCGGGAGCGAGACTAACGGGGACTTCAAGAACATCGTCCTGGCAAATTCCGTCATCCACCCGCTCGGGATTGCCCGGCCACCTCTCGCCGGCATCGCCATCGAGTCAGTCGACGGGGGGACGATCAAGGGCTTGGCCATCAGCAACATCGCCATGGACGGCATGAAAAGCCCCTTGTTCATTCGCCTGGGGAAGCGCTTGCGCGGGAACATCCCCGACAAGCCCGGCGGGATCGCAGACGTCTTGATCAGCAACATCACCGCCACGAATTCGCATTTCCCCGTCGTCATCGCGGGATTGCCTGATAAAGCGGTTGAACGTGTCACCCTCACGAACGTTCACTTTGAATTCGATTATAGTGGCGTCCAGAAGATTCCAAACGAGCAGAATCCTTCGGACGCGGATTTGGACGCTTCTCGACCGCCAGGCACTACCAACATCGCGAGGATCCCCGAGAACGAGGCCAGGTACCCCGACATCCGGATGTTCGGCGACCCCCTTCCCACGTGGGGCATCTTCGCACGCCACGCCAGCGGCATCCGCTTCTCGGGCGTGGAATGTTACCTGCATGGTGCCGATCCCCGGCCGTCTAGCTTGTTCATCGACGTGGCGCGGGCCGACCTGGACGGGCTTCACTTCAGCTCCTAATGGAGTATCTTGGCCCCGCAATTAGGGCAGAACTGCAGGTCCGAATCGGACGGGAAAGGCTCCCCGCAGCTGGCGCACGAGGGGCTCGCTGGCAGCTCTTGAGGCGGTTCCACGCTCGCGGACTCCGCCGTGGCCTCTTTTTGAACTGCCACCTGCATCTTTGGAGTGCCGGTCGGGTAGGCGTAGAAGCCGGCCGCGCAGAGGAAAAAGCCGTTGCTCTGAATGATCGATGCGATAGTAATGGCAGTGCCGGTCCCGAAAACGGCAATGAATACTCTGCTGAAAAATATAGAACCTGCGGCATATGTGATGAGTCCGAACGCGACCAGGAACGAGCCAAGGCGTGCCGGCCGCATCTTCCCCCCGTGGACGAACCACGCGATGATCAAGAACACGAAAATGTTCTCCATTAGAAATGATTCGAGGATGGATGTAAATTGATATGCCTCCATGCTTGAAACAGGAAAGAACACGATCAAGACGCCCGCCGAGAGGAGGCTGTATGACACGGCGCCTTTCGCTTTTAACTGGAACAGCTGGGCATCCATGGTATAGACCAGGAACGATAAACCGATTAATATTGTCAGCCTGGCCGCTTTTTGGATTGACAAGGCTGGTTGGGTGTAGTATAACCACGGTTCGAAGTTAGTGAGGATGATATCGAAGACGAAGTAGAAAGCCCTCGAAACCCCAAGGGAAACGAGCAATACCAGGCCGCCAAGGGCGGTCGTGACGTGCAGACGGCCGTCGACCTTTTTATACCTCAAGATCTTGATGATGGTGATCGGAACCAGCGCGAGCGGGGCTATTATCAAGATGATGTAAAAGACTAAGGAGTCTGTCTAACAAATAATTTACGCCTCGTTCTCTTTAATCTTCTCACCCAAAGAAAAATGTCGGCCTCAAATACATGTCCTCCATCCCCGTCTCGGCCGACACGACTGCAAGGAATAACATCGAGATAGCTTTTAATAGCGTGTCTTTTTTCACGTTTTCAAGACCCCGGACGCGAGTTTGCTCTAAGCCGAGATGTTGTTCGCCGATCCCGATTATGCCTTCGATACACTTCCGCTGGTTGCGTCGTT
>JAUQYZ010000183.1 GCA_030587475.1 Candidatus Sigynarchaeum calidifontis | reverse complement strand
ATTTAATAGATTTTACATTTAGAGTTTTCATTCAGTTTTATGGGTAGTTAGGATACAAGCCAAGGACAGGCCATAACTTTGGCAAGTTCCCTTCGACTCTCTTCTTAATTTCTTCCCTTATAACCTCGAGCAAATGTTTTTTTCCAATTTCCACCATAGGAACACATCCAACTTTTAATGACATGTGGATTATTCCAAGAGGATTTACTAACGATACAACCAAGTTTACGCCTTTCATATTTATATTTCCTGTTTAATTATTGAAATCATTTATATTTTTAAGACCAGATAAGTTGACCTTGAAATGGTTATTTAAATTTTTCTTTCAGATATTTCCTTCACATGAAAGGAAGAAATTTCCTTGATTCTTCGAAGATGTACTCGAATTTCATGTGAAAATGATCGCTCGACTTATCTTGGATCAAGCTCTCATCGGGATGGCTCGTTTTATTTTGACTATATATAGAATTTAGCATAATACATCTGTAGAATGATTTTTTGTCAGAATGATTTTTTGCTGTAAATAAGCCAATGGACGTATTTTCCCCGTAATTTTACCATTGACAAACTTTCACATTGAATAAGTTCGCTTTTCTATTCTGTTGACAGAGTTTTCAAAAATAGTATTTCTATTGTCAATCTTTTTAACGAATAGAGTGTAGAGAATTTTTGAAATTGCCCCTTTAGAATGTGTAGTTAAGGCAAAACTTATATCCTTTTATTGACATTAATTTCAAAAAAACACAGTACGCGTGCAGCGGTATGTAGGGCTTGCGACCGAGGTTGGCAACGTTGATGCATGCACGGCCACCTGGAGTGAGTACACGATATGTTTCCTTCCAGACACGCTTCAAGAAGTCGAGATATTCCTCGAGGGTCTGGTCCGCGTCATAAGTTTTGGTTGCATTATAAGGGGGGCTCGTTACCATCAAGTGCACGCAATTATCGGGAAGTTCCTTCATGTTTTCCGAGGATCCGAGGATGATGGTGTCCATGCATCCTTTTGGGACCGCGTGCTCCGTGGCGTCCGCGATCTCGACCTCGTCTTGAACGTCCGCGTATAATTTGCTGCTGTAAAATTTCGACGAGTCGTGACCCTCGCGGCCGGACGTGCCGAATGAGCTCGTTTCGGTGCTCTTTCGTTTCCTTGGCTTTTTCTCGGACATTGCGGAGGACATTCCGTGCATGGAATATTTGCTCGCGTGGCTGGCGGGCTTTGATGGATAACGGGTACGTTCTTGAATGGATTGGTGATTCTTCTTGTTGAAGATAGTTCTTTGAACGAGTTTTAAACTTTGATGATAAGCGATTAATTCGCGGTGATCACCATGCACGAGAACCGGCTGGCCCGGGAGACGAGCCAGTACTTGCTGCAGCATGCGCACAACCCCGTCGACTGGTATCCATGGGGGCCGGAAGCGTTCCAGAAGGCGCGTCTAGAGGACAAGCCCGTCTTCATATCCATCGGGTATTCCACTTGCCACTGGTGCCACGTGATGGAACGCGAGTCCTTCGAGGACGAATCCACGGCCAAGGTCATGAACGAGCACTTCATTGCTATAAAGGTCGATCGCGAGGAGCGGCCCGACATCGACGCTGCGTACATGAACTTCGTCGTGGCAACCACGGGGAACGGGGGCTGGCCCCTGAACGTGTTTGCCACGCCGGACGGCAAGCCATTCCTCGGCGGCACCTATTTCCCGAACCAGCCGCGGTTCGGCATGCCATCTTTCAAGGATCTCCTTCTTGCAGTCGCAAAAAAGTACAAGGACGAGAAGACCGACATATTCATCTCGGCGGATCGCATGGTGGAAGCGCTGCAAGATGCCGTGAAGAAGCGGGAAGGCGCTGCATCCAGCATGATCGATGCTCGGCCGGTAGATGTATACAACGCCGCGTTTGTCGAACCGTTCGACTACGAGAATGGCGGGATGATCGGGGCGCCCAAGTTCCCGATCACCCTGGAAGTCATTTTCAACTTGCATCAACGCAAGAACGTGCCGGAAGCGCTGCTTACCCTGCGACGGATGGCGGATGGCGGCATTTTCGACCACCTCGAAGGCGGGTTCCACCGGTATTCAGTCGACGAACGCTGGATCGTCCCTCATTTCGAAAAAATGCTATATGATAACGCATTACTCCTCGAAGCACTCTCAAAGGCGTACTTGATAACGCGCGACGACTATTTCAAGGAAAAGGCTACAAAAACCTACGGATACCTGACCAAGCGCTTGTTCTCGGGTACCTGGTTCTATGCGGCGCAAGACGCCGATTCGGAGGGCGAGGAAGGGCGATACTATGTCTTCACCCACGACGAGATCGAGAAAGTCGTGAAACACTTCGACCTTTTCAAGAAATACTACAACATCTCGGAAAGGGGCAATTTCGAAGGGAAGAACATCCTCGTCGCGGACAGCGAGTTGCTCGACCGCTTCACGCCCGATGACCTGGAAAAGATAGGAGCGGATGCCGTGCTCTTGCGGGATTTCAGGACAAAACGCGTTCCCCCGGCCACCGACACGAAGATCCTCACGGCCTGGAACGGCCTTGCCCTTTCAGGTATCGCTTGGTTCGGGATCGCGTGCGACCGCCACGACGCAATCGAGCTAGCTGCGGGTGTCGCGGGTCGATTCATCGACACGATGGTTGCAAGCGGCACGGTTTACCGAGTCGCGGGGAAGGATTCTATCCCGGGCTTCCTCGATGACTATGCAGCACTCGCCAGCGGCCTTGTCGACGTCTACGAGGCAACGCGGGACGACAAGTATCTCGATGCTGCGGCCAAGGTCGCGGGATGGGCAATCGAACAGTTTTACGATGGCAACGGCCATTTCACCGAATCGGGAACGAAAAACGAGAGACTCTTCTCGGGGGACAACCGCGTTCACGACGCGGTCACGCCCTCGGGCACGTCCCTCGTGGCGTGGGCGCTCTTCAAGCTACACGCGATTACCGGTGAGCAGCAATATCGCGACACGCTGGAGAAGGTTTTAAGGGCGCATTATGATGCCATGTTGCGCTGGCCTACCACCCTAGCGTTGCTCGTGCAGGTATTATGGTCTTATCTCGGCAACCATCACGTGATCACGATTCCCTCTAATCTCGCGACGCCGGAAAACATATCGGGATTGACCAAGATCCCGGCTGCCAATCGCACTATCGTGGTGTCAAGGAGCAAAGGTGGAGGGATCACGGTCTGTGCAGGAACTATTTGCAAGATGGCAGAGAGCGTGGATGATGCACGAGTACTGTTCCGAGGCCCTAATCCAGCCGAAAGCGATTAAAAAATCCCATAGTGCATCACAGATGATCTTATCATGATGCGAGACACGATTAGCACATTCATCAACAAGTACCGGAAGGAACTGGTGGAATTTGTTATTCCATTCTGGGAAAAACACAGTATCGACACGACACACGGGGGTTTCTACAATTCACTCGACCGTGATGGTTCTGTGTTCGATACCGAGAAGTACATGTGGATGCAGTGGCGCGAGGTATACACCTGGGCCACGCTCGCAATGTCAGAGTATGCAATGAAGGAAAAGGGCAAATGGCTTGGCTTCGCGAGGCAAGGATTCGACTTCTTGCACGCGCGCGGCCGGGACGCGGCGGGTAATTATTACTTCGTGATCAGTGAGGATGGAGAGCCCATCGTGGCGCCGTACAACATCTTCACGGAGTCGTTCGCGGTGATGGGTTCGGCGGCACTGTTCAAGGCGACCGGCGAGCAGCGATACAAGGACGCCGCGTTGGAGGCCATGGATCACTACATCGCCCGCATCGATGACCCGAAGGGCAAATGGAATAAGCGGCTCCCGACGGGGCAGAGGCGGCTTTCCCATGGCCCGTACATGATCCTCGCCAATCTGGGCACGGTCATCAAGGATAACCTCGGAATATCGGATTACGAGGCAAAGGTCAAGGAATCCGTCGACATCGTCATCGACAAGTTCTGGAGCGACGAGCACCAAGCTTTGTTCGAGAACATCAACGAAGACTTCACTATCGACTTGAGCTCTTGCGATGGGCGCCACCTCAATCCAGGTCATGGCCTGGAAAGCGCCTGGTTCGTCTTGCAACACGCGGAGAGGAATCAACGACCTAATCTTATACCCAAGGCGTGCAAGATCATCAAGGCTTTGCTCGATCGCGGCTGGGATAAGGAGTATGGTGGCATTTATTACTTTATGGACGTCCTCGGCAAGCCACACGTGGAACTGTCATGGGACATGAAGCTTTGGTGGGTGCACTGCGAGGCGCTGGTCGCGACACTCATGGCTTACCGGATGACCGGCGACGGGGCATTCTGGACGTGGTTCACGCGCTTGGATGGCTGGACGTGGGCACATTTCCCGGACGAGAAGTACGGGGAATGGTACGCGTACTTGAATCGCAGGGGCGAGCCAACTCACGCGCTCAAGGGGGGACGTTGGAAATGCTTCTTCCACTTGCCACGTGCCTTGATGACGTGCATCGACGAATTAAAAAAAATTAGGATTTGATATTCAATAAATGACCGCTAGAACCTTTACCCGCAAATTTTAAAGAAACCGAGGTTTTCCAGCTTCTTTTTCAAGCCAGCCGCGGCGCTGGCATCCAGGTCCTTGAGCGGCGGGCGCACCGGACCGAGGTCGAGACCGAGCAACCGCAGTGCTGCCTTGCACGTGGGGATCAATTCGCCCGTGCCAAGAATTACGCCGACCAGCTTGACGGACATGAGCTGGTATTCACGCGCGGTGTTCAGGTCATTGCTGTCGAAGGCGTCGATGATCTTGTTGTAAATGGGCGCCGCGAAGCTGTAAGTGGAACCTATCGCGGACGTGATCCCGAGGGCCAAGGCACTCAAGAGGCTCTCGTCCTGGCCGTGCATGATGTCGAAGCGGGCGTTGTCGAAGCTCTGGCAGAATAAGAGCCCGGGAAAGTCGCCGGGATCGGAAAATTTGATACCCGCGAAGTTCGGGATTTTCTCTTTTGCCAAGCTAATGAAATCGATCATGTTAACCACGTTCCCGCTCATCCTGGGTATATTATAAAAGTAGTATGGCAACGCGGGTGCGGCTGCGGCAGTCTGGGCACACCAGTCGACAAGTTGGCTTGGGCTCTTTGCCTTGAAATAGATAGGACCAACCGACGCAATGCCCCTGGCGCCGATCTCTTGCGCGTGAGCCGCCATCTTGCACTCCTCGGCCACGGACGTGTGACCCACGTGAATGATAGCCTTTAAATCGACTTGTTTTGAGGCCTTGACCCAAGCCTCTGCGATCTTCATACGTTCCTCAGTTGTGAAGGAAAATCCCTCGCCAGACGAGCCATTCACGAAGACGCCCACTACTTTCTTGTTTTTCAAGAAGCTTGCATATTTCGGGATGATTTCTAGGCCAAGTGACCCGTCCTTGTGCAATGCGGAAAACGTGGCCGCAACTAGGCCTTTTGTCTTCTCGATGTTCATAATTGGATCGGGTTGCCAGAAAGCGCGGTGGTTTTTCCCGATTGCGATCCGAGCCCTCCGGGATGACCACGTACAACCACCATGGCCCCTCATAACTGCTTATTTAGGGCATGCTCATATTTCAAACGCGTCATGGATTAATTAGAGATTCATTAGGTATCACTTGTAGGCAAGATCGAACGAGATAAACATGCTCCCACCCACCAAGTCCATTGAGAATCCCCCCAATCATTCATTTCTTCTCCTCAAGTGCACGTATCTCCCCATACGCGCAACAAATCTCCTCTTTAAAACAATCTCTGTTTGTTTTTTTGCTTGGAGGGTGGGAGCTTCCCTTTCTTAGACAAACGGCCTCTCCTCGTGAATAGACGGTTGTCGCCATGAAGGAAGGCTAGTAATAGCACGTTCCATTATCAGTCTACATCTACATGGAAAATGCACGTAGCCGTCCGGGCGTGCTGCGTAGATGCGGTAAAAATGATAGACGAAAACGCGTTGTTTAAAATTGCCACGGGTAGCATAGCGGCGGGAATGCTATTGGCCGGGTTCCTCATTATCTTCAAGCAATATGTCCAGAAGCACTATCGTCCCAGCCTTTACCTGGCGATTGCATGGTTCGGATTTTTCCTTGAGGCCGCCTTCGCGACGATCAGGTTCCTCTTCGAGGATCTCGAGCTGATGCTCTTGTTTCAAAAACTGTCTTTCATCGGCCTCGTACCGGGATTTCTTGGCATCATGGCCACGGTTGATACGATCAGCCGGGATGGCGTCGATGCGCGTCGATTTTCGATCCTCGTGTTTATCCTCGGAATCAACACGGTACTTTTACTTTTACCACTTGACGACAAAACAATAATGATCCCGAACTTCATCGTCATCGGGATCGGCGTCGTGATCAGCAACACGCTCCTCGCGCTCTACATCCGCATCTACAAGCACGTTCCCAAGCGCTTGAAGCGCCTCGCGTTCATCAACAGCATCGGCGCCTTTTCTATCGCCGTCTTGTATGTTTTCTGGCGAATCACCGAGATCGCGATGCCGAATCACCTGCTTCCCATCGCCCGCATCATCGAATCTATCGGGGCTCTCCTCCAGTCAACCATCTTGTCGCGGCATGAGCAATTGTTTTACGTGCTCCCCTTCAAGGTCCAAAGGCTCACAGTGATCGGAACCAAGAAAGGCCTTTCGTTGTTCAATTTTGATTGGTCAAGATCGGACATCATCGATCAGGACTTGTTTTCAAGCATTATACAAGGCACGAGCATGATCTTGAACGAATCCTTGAAGAAAGGAAACTTCCAGGAAATAAAAATGGAAAACGGAGTCATCCTCATCAGCCATGACGCCACGCACCCGGTGGCAAGCGTGCTCATTGCTTCGAAGTCATCGCTTGTTATACACGAAGGGCTCGCAAGTTTCGCGAGAAAATTCGTGGAGAGATATGAAAACGAGCTTGATACTCTCGATGCATCGAAAATCGGCCAGGATGCCGTAGAACTCGTGAAGGAATGCTTCCCATTCATCCCGTCGTTTGATTGAGTATCTGTTCGTTCAATCCAGGGATCTTTCTAAAAGATTCTAGCAATAATTTTTATTAATTTACTCCGCGAACTGCGGAGTAAGGAATAGCTTCTGGCATGTCAATTGAATATGAAGAGATAGAACGTGATAAGGTGTGCCGGTGGATCATTCTTACATGCTAACCCAGGTGATTTCCGGGAGTATTGCAACGGCGATGCTGGCCGCGGGATTCGTGTTGATCTTCAAGCAATTCGTCGAGAAGAAGTATCGCCCGAGCTTGTACATGTCGATCGCGTGGCTCGGATTCATGTTCGAGGCGCTGTTTGATACCATGCACGTGATCGCCGAGGCAAACGGCCTGCCATCTGCCATATTTTTGAAGATCTCCTACATCAGCCTCGCGCCGGGCTTTCTAAGCTTTCTCGCATTCGTCGATTCCATTAGCCGGGACGAAATCGAAGCTAAACGGTTCTCTGTGGTCGTCTTCTTGCTCAGCATCAACGTCATCGTCTTGTTCATACCTGGCGATGATCTGGCAATCAATATCTCCTATAACATGGTAATAAGCATCGGCTTGGTCATCAGCACGCATGCTTTCTTCTTACTCATCAAGATTTATCACTTTGTCCCTCGTAGCTTGAAATGCGCATCGGGTATCAACGTGCTCGGCGCGTTTTGCGTCTCGGTCTTGTATCTGATCATGAACATACTCCAAGCATCTTTACCGGGTATCTTCCCGCCCATCTCCCGCCTTTTTGAGGCTGCAGGAGGGCTTTTCCAAACAATCGTGTTCGCGAAGAACGAACAGCTTTTCTTCATCCTTCCATTCAAGGCGCAACGCCTCATCGTGTACGATACCAAGAATGGCATCGCGCTTTTCGTGCATGACTGGTCGAAGGAAAATAAGGTGATCGACGAGGATCTTTTTTCTGGCATTTTAAATGGCATGAGCTTGATCGTGAACGAGTCGATCCAGAAGGGGCGTGTTCAAGAAATAAAAATGGAGCGGGGCGTGCTTCTCATCAATCATGATAATGTCCATACCATCGCGTTTGTCATCATCGCCTCGAAGTCATCCCAGTTGCTCAACCAAGCGTTAGGGGCATTCCGGCGACATTTCGTGCAGAAGTTCGGATCGAATCTCGAAAAAAGGGAACCAACGACCGTATTCGATTCGGCCATCGACCTCGTGAAAGAATATTTCGTTTTCATTCCCCAATTTTGATGATTTTAAAGGAGGGATCCTGCCCTTAACCGAAGGGGAAAGAAGGACATCTCATCTCGCTTTCAAGGATATCATCGCGGATTCCAGCCCGACCGACGCGGCGATGACCTTGATGAAACCCGCTCTGCCAGTCGACTTCAGAACAGCAAGGCACAAGCCGTTGAACGCGTGGATCTGGTCGCCATCGAGGGGCAGGTGATCGATCGGGCAGCCGTTATCCACGCCGATGACCTCGCCAGGCCCTTCAACCGTGAACGTCACGAGGTTGCTCGCGGTCGGCACGACGGTTCCCGCAGCGTCGTGCACGCTGCAAGCGATGTAAGCAATATCGTAGCCATCGGCAGCGATCTCGTTCCAGTCCGCGGATAGTTTGAGCCGGGATGCTGTGCCGGCCGTGCGAACGGTTTTCGTCGCCATCGCCTTGCCGTCTTGCTTGGCAACGGCGGTGATCTCGCCCGGCTCGAAAGGCACTTGCCATTCGAGATGCATGAGCCCGTCCGCCTCGGCCTCGGCGAATTTCTGCTCGCCAAACGACTTCCCGTTCACGACCAGCTCTGCAGCTTCGCAGTTTGAATATATCCACACGGGTACGGTCGTGTCCCTCGCCCAGTTCCAATGTGGCATCACGTGCACGATCGGTCGCTTGTTTCTCGGCACCCAGAAGGACTGGTACAGGTAATACGTGTCTTTCGGGAACCCGGCGAGGTCGACGATGCCGAAATTGGAGCTTCTTGACGGCCACTCGTACGGGCTTGGCTCGCCGATGTAATCGAAACCCTCCCACGTGAACATGCCGCTCACGTAGGGCCGCGTCTTGAGTACCCACAAGGGGATCTCGGATGTCAAATCATATGCCGAGCACATGTAATGATCCTTGAGCTTCCAGCTCTGGCCGGCGAGGTACTGGGGGAAGTCGTACACGCCGCGGGTCGCCCAGTTCGACACGTTCTCCGAGCCGATCATGCACCGCTTCGGGTACTTCTCGTGCTCCTCGTCGTACCGCACGAGGACGCGCTCGTCGCTCACCTTGTACACGTGGTCGCCGTAATAGTTATAGCCCACGACATCGAGATGATCCGAATAACCAGTCTTGTTCGCCTCTACCGGGTTGTTCGAGCCGCTCGTGACTGGCCTCGTCGGATCGAGTTTCTTGAATAGTTCCGCGAGCTTCTTACAAACGTCCGCGCCGGCCTTGGTTTTTTGTTCCGGAACCTCGTTTCCAACGCTCCAGAGGATAACACAAGGATGATTGCGATCGCGAAGCACGAAATCGGTGATATCGCGCTCGTGCCAATCGTCAAAGTGGTTCCAATAGCCGTGCGGGGTCTTTTTCCCTGCAACCGTCCACTCGTCGAACGCCTCGTCCATGACGAGGAAACCTTCACGATCGCACGCGTCCATGAATTCCACGCTGGCCGGGTTGTGGCTGGTCCGGATCGCGTTGCAACCCATCTCCTTGAGGATGCGCAGCTTTCTCGCTGCAGCCCGGGGATGCTCGACGGCGCCGAGGCAGCCGTTGTCGTGGTGGAGGCACACGCCCTTTATCTTCAGCGCCTTCCCGTTCAAGAAGAAGCCCGTGCCGGGATCGAACTTGAACGACCGGATGCCGAACGGGGTCTCGTAAGAGTCCAGTTCCATGCCATCAGATGATATTCTCGTGCGTGCCACGTACAAGAACGGGGTTTCTACGTCCCATAGCTTGGGCTTCGTTACTTGGAGGGATTGATTGATCGCCACTTCCCCGGGGGAAAGCTCGTGCGCATTTGTCGCCGTCGCAACGATCGTGCCCTTGTCGATGATATCGGTTATGATATCGATGGTCGCCTTCGCGCCAGTCGAGTTGACGAGCGTCGTGCGGACGTTCACGTTGGCAAAAGCATCCTTGATCTCGGGCGTCGTGATGTAGTGGCCCCAATGGGCGACGTGGATCCTAGATGTCGTCGTGATCGTGACCTTCCGGTAGATGCCGGAGCCGGCGTACCACCTGCTGCTGATGCCGAAGTTGTTCACGCGCACGGCGAGCACGTTCATCGTGCCATATTTTAAATGAGGTGTCAAGTCGAAGTGAAACGACGTGTATCCGTATGGATGAAAGCCCAGGTGGTTGCCGTTGATGTACACGTCCGCGTTCTTGTAGATACCGTCGAACTGCACGGTCGTGACCTTGTCCTCGTCCTCGGTGGGCACATAGAATGCCTTCCGGTACCAGCCAATGCCTTGGGGCAAGTACCCGATCCGGTGACCGATGTTGGTAAGCATGTCGAAAAACTCGAAAGCATCCCTCGTAAATTTCCCGTGGATGCTCCAATCGTGCGGGACGTCTACGACATGCCAATCGTCGTCCTTGAACCCGGGGGCCTCGGCGCCCGGGCAGTCCCCGAGGTGGAACGTCCATTCTTCTCGGAGCGTTTTCGTAACCCGTGCCATGTATTCCCGTTCCTTGCCATAGTATTAAATCGATTGTTGTGAAGTGGAAGATAGAACAATGCTCGAAGCCGGCTTAAGCAAGGTCACCATCACCCCGCCCCTCGGCACGCCGCTCGGGGGTTATGAAAATCGCAAGTTCCATGCAATCGGCATCCATGACGATTTGTATGCTAGGTGTATGCTTTTTCATGACACGGGAAAGGGCATATATGCGGCCATCATCGTTTGCGACTTGCTCTGGGTGAATTACGGCTTCACGGATGGCGTCAAGGCCATCATCGAGGAGATGACGCGAGGTACCGTTAAGGCAGAGAACGTCGTGATCTCGGCCATCCACACGCACTCGTCGCAACGGCTGGAAGCCGGTCTTGATTTCTACTACAAGCCGGTTAAGAAAAAGTACGACATCGACCAGGGCTGGTACGTGAAACACGGCTTGCCGTATCTCCAGCGCGTCATCGCCTCCAGCGTTTACGGCGCGCTCCAGGACATGAAACCTCTCACGTTGCGGTACGGTATCGGGAAGACCGACACGGGGCACAACAGGCGCTATGGAGACGATGCGGCAAGGGTCGTCGACCGCGACGTGCTCGCTCTTGCTTTCTTGAACGAGGAGGGAAAACTGGAGGGAAAGAACATCCGCGCCTTGTTCTACAATCTCGCCAACCATTGCGTGGCCCTGGGCGAGGAAAACTATCTCATCTCGGCGGATTGGCCTTTTTTCAGTGCCAATCTCCTTACACGAGCGTTCCACCTCGATAGGATGGCGCCCGTCATCTTCGGGCAAGGCGCCGCCGGCAACACGAACCCGTACAACTGCAAGTTCGGCAAGGAGGTGCGCGAGATCCGGGATGCCGAGAATATCGGCAACCAGGTCGCCGCCGACGTGATCAAGGCATTCCGTGAGGAGGACTTGAAGCCTATCGTGACCCGCGGCGAACCTGATTCCTTCCAGGTTCTCAAGAAGACCATCTTCGTCGAGGTCACCGACCCGCTCAAGATTGCCTTTTACAAGCAGTTCGACCTCGGCTTCATCGGCGTGGTTGACAAGGGCGGCACACTGCAAATCGAGATCAGAATCACGATCATCAGGATTAATAATCTCGTCTTCGTGGCCATTCCAGGGGAGCCATTCGGCGAGTTCGGTGTTGCCATCAAGGAGGCGATCCGCGAGAAGGATAGCAAGTATGTAACGGCCGTCTTGACACTCACGGACGGCGCGGTCGCCTACATCACGACACGGGACTCGTATTACAACAAGAAAGGCTATGAGGCGTCCTTGGCGGGTTCTGCGGAAACGGGCTACGAGATCGTGAAAGCCATCAAGTCGATGCTCCCGAGCCTTGGGTGAGAACTTAATCTTCTACCTTATTGTGAAATCGTAGTATCACTAAGTGACCATCATTTTGCACCTTTTATTGTTTTTTTCATAATCGACATAATTCCCTCGGTTAAGACCCGGGTCGTGAAGGTCACGGCGTCGACGAGTCCCGAGATGCCACGCTCGACGGGAATCCTGATCCATGGCCGCACGTCTTTCCACAGCATGACCGGCCTGCCACGGGCATGCAACCACGCCACGACCTGTCTCACTCGCGCGACCCGCCACCAGTTGTGCAGCATCATGCCGAGCACCAGGA
>JAUQYZ010000041.1 GCA_030587475.1 Candidatus Sigynarchaeum calidifontis | reverse complement strand
ACCTCCTTGCTCGCCTTGTCCACCGCCTCCGCTTGCCCCTTGAAGTAGATCGGCACGATCACGACCTGCACGGGCGCGAGGTCCCAGGGCAGCACGAGCCCCTGGTCGTCGCCGAGGACGGCCACCATGGCGCCGTAGATGCGGCTGATGGCGGGGCCATAGCAAGTGATGTACCCGAGCTCGTCCTTGCCTTCCTTGGTCACGTACTTCACGTTGAAGGGGCCGGAGAAGTTCTGGCCGAGCAAGTGCGTGGATGGCAGCTGGATGACCTTCCCGTTCTCGAGCAGCGCGTCGGCCGCGTACGTGTGGACCGCCCCGGCAAATTTATCCCACTCGGGCCGCTGGAAGAAGATGATCGGGATGCAGAACTCGTCGCGGACCATCTTGTATGTCATCTCCATGTCCTGGAGCACCTGGTTCTTGGCGTCCTCGAGCGTCGCGAACACGTCGTGGGCCTCTATCCAGTGAAATTCTCGAGCGCGGAAGAAGGGGCGTGTCGCGCGGCCTTCATACCTGAAAACCTGGCATGATTGATACCGCTTGAACGGCAGGTCCTGGTAGCTGCGGATCCACATGGAATACATGGAATAGAGGGCAGTCTCGCTCGTCGGCCGCAGCGCGAGGGGTTCCTCGAGTTTCTCGTGGTTCCCGCCGGCCTCGGTAACCCAGAACACCTCCGGGGCAAAACCCTTGACGTGGTCGGACTCTTTCTCGAAGAAGCTTTTTGGTATGACCGTGGGCATGATGAGCGGGAGATGCCCGTTCGCTTCGAGCAGCTTCTCGTACTTGGCATACATCTTCTTGATCGTCATGACCGCCCACGGCATGTAGCACACGAACCCCTTGACGCCATAACGGATGTCCGCCAGCTCGGCCTTTTCCACGAGCTGGGTGAAGTACTCGCTGAAATCGTCGGCTTTCTTGACCGTGATGGCCGACATGGGCTTGGCCTTCTGCTCGCTCTGGACCGGTGCTGCTTTCTCCTTCTTCGACTCTATTTTCGCCCCTTTCACGGGCTTTTGGGCCGCGGGCGCTTTTTTCGCGCCGGCGTCGCCGTCCTCCACCTTTTTCGTGCCCTTTTTCTGCGACATGGTTGCGTTCACGTGATGAACCGCGTTGGTTCCATTCGACGGGTACCGTGAAGGCGGTGGATAATTTGTTTTTTGCGGTGCGTGTTCCCTCTGCCATTTTTAGAGGCGCGATGCCTCATCGTCCTTGATGAACGGTTCAAGGCGATCCAACGGCGATCCGCGGTTCAAGGCGATTTATTTCCTGGCATTCTCCGGGGACTTGCTCGGCTCGCTATTGATCGTCGCATGCGTGCTCGTCGGTACCAGGCTCGGGGTGGAAAACTGGATAATCGGGATCCTTGGGAGCTCCTACGGCGTGTCGTACATGTTCTCGGCTGCGATGTTCGGGCACGTGTCGGACAAGATCGGTCGCCGCTCTAGTCTCATCATCACGTGTGTTGGATTCTCCGTCATCGCGAGCCTCTTCATCGCCTTTCCCACCAACGTCGCCTTGCTCGTTCTTGGCCAGGTGGCCGTGGGCATCCTTTATGGCTTCTGGTGGAGCAGCATCGAGGCATACATCAGCGAGAACACGACAGCTGCCGACCACCAGCGAAAGGTCAACAATTTCTGCGTCTCGTGGAGCCTCGGGTACATGATGGGCCCTTTCCTCGGCCCGCTGCTTTCGATCATCGGCGCGGGGTACTCGTTCTCGCTTCTCCTCGCCTTTTCCATCGCAAACTTCGTGGTGGTCGGCCTGTTCATCCATCCGAACGCTCATGGCCAAAAAAACCCCGTGCAAGCGACGAACAGTGGTGCCGGGCAAACCAGGAGCAAGGGACTTGAAAACTTGACGATCCCCAGCGCCATCTTGATTCTCGTGATTTTCATCTACGCGTTCACCAAGTCCTTCTTCATCGGCTTGTTTCCCGACATTGCCATCTCGAAAATCGGGTTCTCCGAGGTCGAGACGAGCGCGATCGGGCTTGCGTTCGGCCTCGCGCGCACGGCGTCCTTCATCGTCCAGAACCGGATGAAAAGCAAGTCTGTCGCCCTGCGGATAGCCCTCGCCATCGGGCTCTCGGCGATGTGCTTCTTGTTCGCGACAACGACCGATTTCACGTGCTACATCGTCTTTATATCCGTCATGGGCGTCTTCTCGGGCATGCTGTACACCACGACCCTGGAGCGGCTCCTGGAACTGAACGAGCAGCGGAAGGGCCGCGTCGCCGGCTTCTTCGAGGCGTCCATCGGCATCGGCACATTCCTTTCGCCAATCATTGGTAGCTCGGTCCTCGGCCTCGGTCATATCATGGCATACGTCGTGGTCGCCTCGGTCTCGATTGCCATCGCTGTACTCGCACTTGCTTTCTTCTTGATATTCGCGAGCCGGAAGAAGTAAGTGATAGAATTGCGCTGGTGCCTATAGGCTGGACTTGGCTTTTTCCAGGCGTTCCTTGAAAACGGCATCGGTAGTCTCGAGATCGGAAAGAAAATGCCTCAGCACCCCGATCCAGAAGAAGGGCAAGGCGCACCAGAAGATGATGCTCGCGTTGATGCCCATGATGACCCCGAACGCGTCGGAGAGCATGGTGCCGATCAGCGGGCCGATGGCCTTCCCGAAGATGTCAAAGAAGTTCGCCGTCGCGAGGACAGTGCCGCGGTGCTCGGGCAGGTTGATGTCCACGACCGTGGCGTACCAGGAGCCGTTCGTGGCACCGTTCAAGAACAGCCCGACGGTTAGCAAGATTATCGTGAGCACTGCCCCCGGGACCATGAAGAGATCGACCAAGGTCGTTCCTTCGAACCAGAACGGGATGAGGAAGGCGATGAACACGAACGGGATGGGCGCGACGTTCGCGAAGAGGGCGAGGAGCACCCTTGCCTTCTTGTTTCCCTTCTTGAACAGCTTGTCCGCGATGGACCCGAACACGAGCGTGCCGACGAGCGTGCCGATGAGCACGAAGGCAAGAAAGATGAGCGTCATGCTCTTATCCTAAGTTCATCTAATCGAGCATTGAAAATTGCATCCGTTGCTTCCATATCGGGCAGCACATTCCTTATGACTCCGATCCAGAAGAAGGGCAAGAAAAGCCAGGCGATGATGGAACTACTTATCCCTATAAGGTAACTGATCGTATTATCTCCGGTTGAGGCGTAAGTCAGATCGGTGATGAAAGGGGCAATCAAGGGGCCAAGAGATCGTCCAATTATGTCGAAAAAGTTAGCGGTGGCAAGTACAGTTCCCCGGTGTTCCGGTAAATTAATATCGACAACCGTGGCATACCAAGAACCGTTGGTAGCGCCATTGAGGAATAATCCGATAACTAGCAGAACGAGCATAAGTACCGCACCAGGTATCATGAAGAGATCGAGCAATGATCCATCCGTCGGCAACTTGAACGGAATGAGAAAGGCTGTGAACACAAATGGTATCGGGGCTATATTCGCGAACAATGCTAGCTTTACCCTCGCTTTTTTATCACCCATTTGAAACCGCTTGTCGCCGATATAACCAAAGATAACCGTCCCGGCGAGAGTGCTGATCAACACAAACACAAGAAAGATCAAACCGAATCCATTTGGCACTCCATGGACATAAAAGAGATAGTTATATAGCAAGAAAAGAATAATGCTTGTAGGCACATTATCTACAAAGTTCACAATCAACCAGAAATTGCTCTTCTTCTTGATAATCGCCTTCAGATCTACCAATTGAATCTTGTATGAATATTCTCTCGACGTCTTATCCACCAGGAATAAGCGATCACGTCCGATCCTGTTTGGTTCCTTCACGAGAAGAAGCATCAGCGACCCGGCTAATCCAGCGATACCCAAAAAAGCATATGATAATCGCCAATCGATCTGACTAAACATCGTCCCGAACAAGTTCCCAATAGCAGTACCAATTAATGTGGCAATCGAGAAGAAGCTAAAGCCCTTCGATCTGTCCTTTTGGGCGATCAAGTCCCCGATCAAGGAAAACGTGTTCGGGATTATCATACCAAAGCCAAAACCACAAACAAGTTGTAACATGAAAAATATCACGTAACCCGGCAACTGCTCTGGAATGAAAATCGTACATGTGGCCGATACGGAGAAAATCACTGTTCCCACGAACAGTTTCTTCACCCTGGCCGACTTGTCAGCGAGATATCCGAATATAAGCATGGAACCGCCACCTAGAATCGTGAATGCGGAGGTAAGCACTCCAAGCTGGCTTGTATTGGTGCCAAACCCGAAATATTGTGAAATCTCTTTCAGCGCCGGAGATATCAGATTCTGGATAGCGTAAACAATTGCGACGATGAGAATACATAGGAAAAGACCAATCGAAAGAATTGAGTATGATATATTCCTCATGATGATTATTTAATCTTGACTTTAAAAAAAGTCTATTTACTGGACTTTCAAAGATATTTCATATAATCTTTTGTCAAGCCCCCTCTCGTCCTTTTAACTTTTTTTTGTCACTATAACCTAGTTCATCCTTGCTCGTCATGCTCCAAGTTCAAGATCTTGGCCATCTCTTTCTGGATTGGCGACATGTTCGTGAGAAGGACGTCGTGTGGGAGATCATGGCCGTAATCAAGCGTGATCTCCTTGATGTCGTCCAGCAAATCGAGGCATTTCTTCATTGATCCATCGATGTCG